>NZ_JAEKCY010000030.1:0-56677 GCF_016405475.1 Pseudomonas sp. MF6767
GTCCCCCACATATACATACACCGCCCCACTGATAGCAATATAACGCACGGAATTGGTCAAAATCGGCCTTCTTCCACTCCGTTGATACAACGACACCAAGCCACACCACTACACGCCTAAAATAGCCAAATGCGTTACACCACGCAGCATTATAATCTATCTAAAAGCCTATATCAGATAATAGCACCCAACAGCGTTAGCCACTCAACCCAACACTTCCATGGGTTCGGAGATATATCCCCCAACCTATATGTATGTATACATACATATCAAATTTCTTTCCTGATGAAAATTTCACACTTTTCAAAATTCATCAAAATTGGTGAATATCACTCACTGGGCTGATGAGCCTAAATATCCCGAAAGCGATTTGGGGCAGTAACCAAAAATCGACCTTTTCCAAAACTTATTTTCTTGAAAAAAACTGTCGTGGAAATTTTACGTTTTTATCGAATTTTTTAGATATTTAATTTTTTCAACCATTGAATTATTGCTTACTTACAGCAAAATACCTTGTCAATAGCAAAATGAAAATAAATATAACGTCCAACCTTAATCATAAAATAAGGTTCAACCCTACTTAAATCACTTAGTTGACTTTCGCCACGAAGCAGATCAAAAAATGACACTGCAAAAACTCAAAAATCGCTCTCAAATTAATTTCACAAAAAAAAGTGGGGTATCGGTCACGTTAGAAATTTAAAAAAATGAGAATATCCAATTTCCTACAACGTATATCCCCGAAGTAATGTTATAGGTTCGGAGATATATCCCCGAAGCATTGACATATCAAAAACCTATGGTAATTGTATTGTAATAACATAGGAGTTCTAAATATGAACAAAATGGAATATGCAGGAAAAATTGGCGGTATGGTTGGCGGTTTTAAAAGACGTGAGCGTCAAAATTTTTTAATTATGTTCGTAAAAATAATAGAAATGGATGAGCTTGATATCCGAATGACCTCAACCCTCGCCAGAAAGCTAATAGCAGCGTTTTCAGGCTGCAAATCAATATCCAACGATGTTCTAATTAAGGAGTTTGCAAGAAGCGGGAACAGCGTAAAACAACAAAACCTTGATATGATTGTCCATTCATTAGTAAAACGATGGCAAGATTACTACAACGAACAGTGGAGGGAGGCGAAAATAAAAATAGATATTGAAGCAGACGAATATAAAAAACGCATAATCGAAGAAATGCGACCACAATAAAGCTCAAAACATGTAACGCCAGACGATACATACTTATATCCTCAAAGCTAATACTACGCTTCACGGACATATACCCTACTCCCACAGAGTAGGAATCGCCCCATTTCGTTCCACTTAAATTAAACAGCCATAGGTTCAAAGATATATCCCCGAACCCTTATTTATCACCCACCCTCGACAACTGCCTGCGACCGGTTTTCGTTTCGTAATCCGGCCACCAACGGCACGGGTACAAGTCCCCGCACCTTTGGCGACCTCGATCAAAAACCAAGCCGGGGAAGGCTCAGGAACCCACCAGAGGCACCAGAACATTAGCGGATAAGCAAAGGTAGCCCCAAAGGCCAAAGACGCTCAGGAAGATCCATAGGAAGGGCAAACGACAGACGAAAAAAATGGCGATCTGCAGGTCAGGTTTTGCTACAAAACCTTGCTACAAATCACCATTTTTTCAACCTCGTAAATCATTGATTTATAAGGCTTTTTTCAATATGGCGGAGAGATAGGGATTCGAACCCTAGGTACCGGTGAAGGTACAACGGATTTCGAATCCGTCCCATTCGGCCACTCTGGCATCTCTCCAACGGCGCGCATCATAACAGCATGATTGATGGATGCAAAGCGCCGAAGCGATTTTTTTCCGTGCTATCAGATGCTTGCGTCGATTACAGCGGTACGCCGAGACGATTGGCGACTTCTTCGTAAGCTTCGATCACGTCACCGAGGCCCTGGCGGAAGCGGTCTTTGTCCATCTTCTTCTTGGTGTCCTTGTCCCACAGGCGGCAGCCATCCGGGCTGAACTCGTCGCCCAGGACGATGGAGCCGTCGTGGAATACGCCGAATTCGAGCTTGAAGTCCACCAGCAACAGGCCGGCGTCGTCGAACAGCTTGGTCAGCACGTCGTTGACCTTGAGGGACAACTCCTTCATGCGCGCCAGTTGCTCAGCGGTACCCCAGCCGAACGCCACGACGTGGGATTCGTTGATGAACGGGTCGCCCTTGGCGTCGTCCTTCAGGAACAGTTCGAACGTGTAAGGGTTGAGCTTGAGGCCCTCTTCCACGCCCAAGCGCTTGACCAGGCTGCCGGCGGCGTAGTTACGCACGACGCATTCCACCGGGATCATGTCGAGCTTCTTGACCAGGCACTCGTTGTCGCCCAGCAGTTTGTCGAATTGGGTCGGGATACCGGCCGCCTCGAGTTTCTGCATGATGAAGGCGTTGAACTTGTTGTTCACCATGCCTTTGCGATCCAGCTGTTCGATGCGCTTGCCGTCGAACGCCGAGGTGTCGTTGCGAAACAGCAGGATCAGGCGGTTGGCGTCGTCGGTCTTGTACACCGACTTGGCTTTGCCGCGGTAGAGTTCTTCACGTTTTTCCATGATGGGCTCCGCTTTGAGTAAGGTGGGCTAGGCGATGTGTCGCCAGTCGAGCCCTGAATCTTGATCGGCCAGTTGCAGCCAGTCCGGGTCGCACCCTAGGGTGTCGACAAAACATTGCCGGGCAAGCGTCGGCAGGTTGTTCTTGCTGCTGAGGTGAGCCAGGACCAGGTGTTGCAGGTCTTGCCAGCCCAACTCGTACACCAGATATGCCGCCTGGTGATTGTTCAAATGTCCCAGCTCGCCGCCCACCCGTTGCTTGAGAAAGTAAGGGTAGTGACCGCGTGCCAGTAGATCCCTGCAGTGGTTGGACTCGATCATCAAGGCATCGAGGTCCCGGTATCCGTCCAGCACCCTGGCGCAATAGGAACCCAGGTCGGTCAGCACGCCGAAACGCCGCTGGCCGTCACTGAATACGTATTGCGTGGGCTCCTGGGCATCGTGGGCAACCGCGACGACATTGATGCTCAGGGCACCGATTTGCAGTTGCTCGCCACCGGCTAGAAAACCTGCCGGCTCAATGGGTTTGCGCATCCCGCGCAACGTGCCGCGACTCAAGTACACCGGCAGATTGTAGCGCCGAGACAGCAAACCCACGCCATGCACATGGTCGGCATGTTCGTGGGTTACCAGAATCGCGCTCAGTTGCGTGGGGTGAACCCCCAGGCGCAACAGGCGCCGCTCGGTTTCCCGCAGGGAGAAACCACAATCGACCAGCACGTACGTGTCATCATGGGCGACCAGCGTACCGTTCCCTTGGCTACCGCTGCCGAGAACGGCAAAACGCATCGGATCAGCCCAGGTTGTCTTGAATCACGCCCAACACTTTGCGCGCTGTTTCAGCTGGCGCGACGGTGTTGATGTTCTTCTCGACGGTGACTTGCACGCTTTCGCCCACCTTGCTCAAACGAACCTGATAACGCTCGGCACGGGTTTCGATCTCTTCCTTGGTCGGCGCGCTGCCGAACAATTTGCCGAAGAAACCTGGCTCATCGTCTTTCTTCTCGGCCTTTTCAGCCACGTTGATGTAGTACAGGCCCAGGCTGCGGTTGATGTCTTCAACGCGCCAAGGGCCCTGCTCCAACGCACGGCCAACACTGGCCCAGGCACGGTCGAGGTCTTCACCCAGGTTCAGCACGACGTTACCGCTGCCGTCTTCGGTGAGGCTGACGCGGCTAGGGGTGTCGTAATCACGGGCGGCGAGCAGGGAAACGGAACCGCCCTTCTCGGAGATACGGCTCATGCTGGCCAGCATCTCGTCGACCAGCGCGGCGTCGACGCCGGTGTTAACCGAGCGCGGCGTGAAGTCGACGTCAGCCGTGCTGCCGGCAGGCCGCTCGGCGCTGACGACATAGACTTCGCTGGTATTGCGCTGCACGCCGGGCTCGATGCGCACACGCACACGGGCTTCGCTGTCGGCGGCTACACCGCCCGCCAGCAGGCGCTGGGCCATGTTGGCGGACAGCTCGCGACCTTGCTGCCATGCGGTGGTGAACTCACCGGTCTGCGGGCGTTGCTGGTCGAGGCGGAAACCGTTGTCCTGGAAGAACTGCACCGCCACCGGCCAGACTTCGGCAGGCGGACGCTGAGCCACGATCCAGCGGTTGTCGCCGCTTTTCTGCAGGCTGTAGTCGCTGGCATCGGCCACGGCCATAATCGGCTGTGGGCGTGGCACTACGTACTCACCCTTGACCGTGTCGTCGGCGACGTTGCGTGGAATCGGCAACAATGGGTCAAGGCGCTTGGCGACATTGACATCAGGCGGCAGTTGCATCGGTTTGGTTGCTTGCGCTTCCAGGTAATCGCTGCCGCGGTCACGGAAGTAGCCTTCCGGGCCCCATACCCAACCGCAGCCACTGGTGCTGGAGATAATCAAGGCAAGTGCGGAAAGTCCGGCCAATCGCTTCATGCGTAGTGCTTCCTCAATTAAACCAGGACGCCGGACTGGCGCAGGGCCTGTCGCAGCGGTTCGTGACAGGCTTCGCTGAGGGGGGTGAGCGGCAGACGGATACCGTCCGGCATCAGGCCCATCTCAAACAGCGCCCACTTCACGGGAATAGGATTGGATTCGATAAACAGTGTCTTGTTGAGCGGCATCAGCTTTTCGTGGATGGCGCGAGCGGTGGCTGCATCGCCCGCGATGGCGGCGGCACACATATCGCTCATGGCGCGCGGGGCCACGTTGGCGGTCACGGAGATATTGCCCTTGCCACCCAGCAGGATCAGCTCGACAGCGGTGGCGTCGTCACCGGAATACACCAGGAAGTCGCTGCTCACGCCGGCCAGGATGTCCTTGGCGCGTTGCAGGTCGCCAGTGGCTTCCTTGATGCCGATGATGTTCGGCACGGTGGACAGGCGGATCACGGTCTCGGCCTTCATGTCGCACGCGGTGCGACCCGGTACGTTGTAGAGGATCTGCGGGATCTGCACGGCTTCGGCGATGGCTTTGAAGTGCTGGTACAAGCCTTCCTGGGTCGGCTTGTTGTAGTACGGGGTTACCAGCAGGCAAGCGTCGGCGCCAGCCTTCTTGGCGTTCCTGGTCAGCTCGATCGCTTCACGCGTCGAGTTGGCGCCCGTACCGGCGATCACGGCAATGCGGCCCGCAACGCGCTTGACCACGAACTCGATCACCTGGATGTGCTCTTCCACATCGAGGGTGGCCGATTCACCTGTGGTGCCGACCGCCACAATGGCGTTGGTGCCCTCTTGCAGGTGGAAGTCCACCAGTTTGCCCAGGCTGTCCCAGTCGAGACGACCTTGTGCATCCATGGGTGTGACCAGTGCCACCATACTGCCCGCAATCATGCAACCGCTCCTGCCGGAAAAAGAGAGCCGTAATGGTACTGGCGCCAAGATGCTTGTACAAGCGAAGTACCGCGTGAGGATGCGTTCTGGCGCAACTAAACGTCGGGCAATGACATCATCGGGCCAAAGCACCGCCCGAAGCCGGCTGATCACGCAATGAAAACGCCACCTCCTAGCCCTTGGCGACGCTTTTCGCTACCCTTGATCCTTTGATCGATACAGCCCACACGGTATCGACCGCTCATCGCTTTAGGAAGGCTGCATGTCCACCCCCACAGTTCGCGAACAATTCCTTGTTATCAGTGCCCTCGGCGCCAACCCCATGGAGCTGACCAACGTCCTGTGCCGCGCCAGCCATGAGAACCGCTGCGCCGTCGTGACCTCCCGCCTGACCCGCCACGGCGAGTGCAGTGCGCTGGTCCTGCAGATTTCTGGCTCCTGGGATGCCTTGGCACGCCTTGAAACCGGCCTGCCGGGCCTGGCCAAAAAGCACGACTTTACCGTCAACGTGGTACGCAGCGCCGCCCTGGAAAATCGCCCACAGGCTTTGCCTTACGTGGCCTATGTCAGCTCGGCCTACCGTTCGGACATCGTCAACGAGTTGTGCCAGTTCTTTATCGACCATAACGTCGAGCTGGAAAACCTGACCTGTGACACCTACCAGGCGCCACAAACCGGCGGCACCATGCTCAACGCCACCTTTACCGTGACCTTGCCGGCCGGCGTACAGATCAGTTGGCTGCGCGACCAGTTCCTCGATTTCGCCGATGCCCTGAACCTCGACGCCTTGATCGAACCATGGCGCCCACAGAACCCCATGTAAGGAAGTACCTCTCTATGCCGGTAGCCATCGACACACCCGTGGCCGATTTCGAGGCCCAGGCCACCAGCGGCCAGACCTTCAGCCTCGCGGCCCTCAAGGGCAAGCAAGTGGTGATCTACTTTTACCCGAAGGACAGCACCCCAGGCTGCACTACCGAAGGCCAAGGCTTTCGTGACCAGTACGCCGCATTCAAGGCCGCCAATACCGAAGTGTTCGGCGTGTCGCGTGACAGCGTGAAGTCCCACGAGAACTTCAAGGGCAAACAGGAATTTCCTTTCGAGCTGATCAGCGATAAGGACGAAGCGGTCTGCCAGCTGTTTGATGTGATCAAGTTGAAGAAGCTGTATGGCAAGGAATACCTGGGTGTGGATCGCAGCACATTCCTGATCGACAGCCAAGGCGTGCTGCGTCAGGAATGGCGCGGAGTGAAAGTGCCGGGGCATGTTGATGCCGTGTTGGCGGCAGCGCAGGCGCTGAATAAGGCCTGATTCTGCGTCGACAAGGCCGTCAGGCCTTGCGCAACCAATAACGGTACACACCCTCGGCGGCGTCTTCATGCTCCAGGGTGTGGCCGGCCAGCTTGGCAAAGGTGCGAAAATCACGCTGGGAGCCGGCGTCGGTGGCAGTCACCTTGAGCACGGCACCGCTGGCCATTTTATTGAGCTCCAGCTTGGCCTTGAGCAACGGCAAAGGGCAGTTAAGACCGCTGGCGTCGAGTTCGGCGTCACAGGCTACAACGTCGGTCATGGTGCTACTCCAGGCAAACATTCGGGCCGCTTAGAATATCTGGTCCCAAGCTCAGTGTCCGGCTACAGTAAGCTCTTTGTCGAAAGGCTTTGTGCATGACTTTTTTGCGCCCTACCCTGCTGACGCTGGCCTGCCTGCTGGCCTCCCCGGCCTTTGCTGACGACCTGCCGTCACTTGGTGACGCCAGCTCTGCCATAGTCTCGCCGCAACAGGAATACCAATTGGGCCGAGCCTGGCTGGCCTACCTGCGCGGCCAGGTTTCGCAACTCAATGATCCGCAACTCAAGGATTACGTTGAAACCAGCGTGTACAAGCTGGTGGAGACCAGCCAGGTCAATGACCGGCGCCTGGAATTCATCCTGATCAACAGCCCACAGCTCAACGCCTTTGCGGCTCCCGGTGGGATCGTCGGGGTCAACGGCGGCCTGTTTCTCAATGCACAGACCGAAGGTGAATACGCGTCGGTACTGGCCCACGAACTGGCGCACTTGTCCCAGCGTCACTTCGCCCGAGGCGTAGAAGCGCAATCACGCATGCAACTGCCGATGATGGCGGCCCTGCTTGGCGGCATTATCGCCGCCGCTGCGGGTGCCGGCGATGCCGGTATCGCCGCGATTGCCGGCTCACAAGCCGCCGCGATCCAGGAACAGCGCCGCTTCTCTCGCCAGAACGAGCAAGAGGCCGACCGCATCGGCATCCTCAACCTGGAGAAAGCCGGCTACGACCCGCGCTCCATGCCCACGATGTTCGAACGGCTGATGCGCCAATACCGCTTCGACGCCAAGCCACCGGAGTTCCTGCTGACTCACCCGGTAACCGAATCGCGTATCGCCGACACCCGCAACCGCGCCGAACAAGCCAAACCTGGCGGCAAGGAAGACAGCCTGCGCTATCAACTGATTCGCGCACGGGTGCAGCTCAAGTACGAAGACACACCTGGTCTGGCCGCCAAGCGCTTCCAGGCGCAGCTGGATGAGAACCCTAAAAATGACGTTGCGCGTTATGGCCTGGCCATCGCTCAGATCAAGGGTACTCAACTCAAAGAAGCGCGGGAAAGCCTGGCGCCGCTGTTGGCCAAGGCGCCCAATGACATTACCTACAACCTGGCCCAAATCGAACTGGACATCACCAGCAACCGCATGCCGGATGCGCAGCAACGTACCGACCGCATGCTCACCCAGTACCCCAGCAACTATCCGCTGAACCAGGTGCGGGTAGACCTGCTGCTTAAACAGAACCGTACCGCCGATGCAGAAAAGGCACTGGATGGGCTGCTCAAGTCGCGACCGGACGATCCGGACGTGTGGTATCAGGTCGCCGAGACTCGCGGCTTGTCCGGCAACATCATTGGCCTGCATCAGGCTCGCGCCGAATATTTCGCATTGGTGGGGGATTTCCAGCAAGCCATCCAGCAGTTGGACTTTGCCAAGCGGCGCGCCGGCAATAACTTCCCGTTGTCCTCACGCATCGACGCCCGTCAGCGTGAGCTGATCGAACAGGAGCGCTTGGTGAAAGGCATGATGAGCTGAACCCGCCGCCCACAAAAAAGCCCCGCTGCCGTTAACCGGCAGCGGGGCTTTTTTATAGGTCTAGCGGATTACTCGGCCAGTTTGAAGGTGATGAAGCTGGCACGGCCTTGACGCAGGACGCGCATCGACACCGAGCGATTCTTCGGCAACGCCTTGGCGATGTCGGCGAATTCCTTGGTGGTATCGATTGCCTGGTTGTTCAAGTGGGTGATCACGTCACCCGGTTGCAGGCCGATCAAGGCGGCTGGGCCGTCCTGCACTTCCTTGATCACGACACCGCTTTGCAGGTCGAAGGTTTTCTTCTGCTCGGCGGTCAGTTCAACGACGGCGATACCCAGGCGGTTACTGCTGCGCTCGGCGCCTGGCTTGGCGTTGCCCAGGGCGTCCAGGGTCGCGCCTTCTTCCGGAATTGCCCCAACGGTCAGTTCGACGTTCTGGCGCTTGCCATCACGAATCACTTCCAGCTTGGCTTTGCCGCCGGCCTTGAGCGCGCCGACCAAGTGAGGCAAGTCCGCCGACATGATGATCGGCTGGCCGTTCATGCTCAGAATTACGTCACCGACTTTCAGGCCGCCCTTGGCCGCAGGGCCATTGTCCTGAATCTGCGCAACCAGGGCACCGGCCGGCTTGTCGAGACCGAAGGACTCAGCCAGGTCCTTGTTCACTTCCTGGATTACCACGCCCAACCAGCCGCGGCTGACCTTGCCGCCGCTTTTGAGCTGATTGGAGACGTCCATGGCCACATCGATCGGGATCGCGAAGGACACGCCCATGAAGCCACCGGAGCGGGTGTATATCTGCGAGTTGATCCCCACCACTTCGCCGGCCAGGTTGAACAGCGGACCACCGGAGTTGCCCGGGTTGATCGGCACGTCGGTCTGGATGAACGGCACGTAGTTTTCGTTTGGCAGGCTGCGACCGATGGCGCTGACAATGCCTTGGGTAACGGTGTGGTCAAAGCCGAACGGTGAACCGATCGCGACCACCCACTGACCAGCCTTCAGATCTTGGGACTTGCCCAGTTTAAGCACCGGCAAGTCCTTGCCATCGATTTTGAGCAAAGCCACGTCGGAACGTGGATCGGTACCAATCAGCTTGGCCTTGAGTTCACTGCGGTCGGCCAGGCGCACGAGAATCTCGTCGGCATCGGCAATCACGTGGTTGTTGGTGAGGATGTAGCCGTCAGGCGAAATGATGAAGCCGGAGCCCAGGGACTGGGCTTCGCGCTGACCACCGCCGCCACGAGGAGAGCGAGGTTGCGGCATCCCGCGTTCGAAGAACTCGCGCAACATGGGCGGCAAGCCTTCCAGGTCGGGCATCTGCTGGTTCGAGACTTTGCGATCCGGCAGCTTCTGCGTGGTACTGATGTTCACCACGGCAGGCGAGGCCTGCTCCACCAGTTGGGTGAAGTCAGGCAGCTCGACCGCTTGCGCAGGTAAGGCCTGGCCCAGCACCAGCACTGTGGCGACTATGGATAAGTAAGACTTCAAACGTGGTATCGACATACAGCTCCCGTTACGACGAGCAGGGTTAAGCGACAGGGTTCAATAAACGCCGGATACTGCGAGCGGCATTTTTGTTCCGCGAACAAACAAGGCCAGAGCCATCAAACCCTGACCTATAAAAAACATGGGAAGTTTTTGCAAGTGAAAATGCTGATCCAGAGATTTCATACGCCCAGCACCCAACGAAATTCGGGCCCAGATTGATAGACCAGGATGAACATAAGATTAACAATCTCAGGGCTTGGCGGCGGCCTTTTCACCACGCACCGACAACGCGATGCGCTCAGCAGTGCCAATGGGAATTTCGCCCACCACCGTGACCATCATTTCGCCATCTACCGTATTCAAACGCCGGGATACTGCCACGGTCGGCCCAAGCTGAGCGCGGGTTTCATTCACATCGGCGCCGTTGGCTGACTCAAGAAACACCGAAAAACGCGCGAGCCCATCGTCATACATCAGGCTGTCGACGGTAGATTTCGTTTGGGCATCTTTGCGCGTAGCGCTGCTGATCTGTTGGAAACCAGGCGGTAGCCAGTCCAGATGCCACTTTTGCGTGGCAGACAGCTCAGGTGATTTAGCGGCGGACATCGTTACCGGCGAACAGTCGCCGCTGGGCTGCAAGTCCTGGTCAGAAGGAATGGCCGAAGCATCCAGACGGGTGAACTGAAAACGCTCCAACAACTGCCCTTGGTCATTCAGCAGCAAGGATTTAAGCGGCAGCGCAGTTTCAAGGTCCAGGTGTAATTCAAACCCATAACGGTAGGGATCACGCGGGCTGATCGACACAATCACCGCATGACGACCGGCCACGCGCGATTTGCCAATAACGGCCAGGTCATAGAATGAAGTGAGTTTTTTTGGATCAAGAATACGCGAGGGTGCCTCAGGTGACTGACCGAGACCAGCTGCCAACGTGCCACTGACACATTGTGCCCGACCATCAACCCTGACCGCTTCCTGGGCGGAGCCGTCAAGTTGCAACAAGCGTTCACGGACATGACCATTCTGGACACGGTGCCAGATGTCATGGGTAGAAAAACTGCCGTTACGTTCGTAGACAAACGTACCTTCAAAGCTTTGCTGCTGCTCTGCACGCCCAAGTCGAATCAGCCAGTCTTGGGCTTCATCGGCATGGGCGGATAGTGCAAACCAACTACTGAGCAAAAGCGTAAGGAGCGGTATGGCGCGCATAGGGCTCCTTAGCGAATCAGCGGTTTTCCTGGCTTGCTGCACGAGCGTATGGCAGAGCGCTGTCAGTGCCTTTGGCAGCCGATTCCTGCGCATGTTGACGCAGGTAGCCTGGAAGGCGCTGATCCTGCCAGCCGGATTGCCCCTGAAGTACACCATTAGCCATAGGGCCGGTGGTATCAGTGCTTTCCTTGTAGCCAGCCAGCACGGCCGGACCTTTGACTTGCGGACCGGCCATGACCGGTTGCTGAGTCTGTTGGGCCAGCTCGTTGCCTGCGATCTCGTCCTGGTTGTACAGGCGAACACCTGCCAACACAGCAACAGTCACCGAAGCGGCCACTGCCAGACGACCCAGGCTGCGCCACGGACCACGCGAGGCTTTTGCCGGAACGGCTTCATCAGCCAGTGCAGCAGAAACGGCCGCAGCAATATCCAGACGAGGGATTAGGAGATCCTTGTGCATCACCGCCCGAGCGACTTGGTAACGAGACCAGGTATCACGGGTTTCGGCGTCATCAAATGCGTTGAGCACTCGACGAAGTTCCAGTTCATCCGCTTCGTTATCCATCACTGCGGACAGCGATTCCTGCAGGGCATCACGACTCATGGCGGTTCCTCTCTTGGCTGTCGCCGCTGTCTTTAGTTTTCCTGCAACAACGGTTGCAAGGCTTTGTCGATGGCTTCCCGGGCCCGGAAAATCCGCGACCTCACAGTCCCCACCGGACATTGCATGACGCTCGCAATGTCTTCGTAACTCAGACCATCGAATTCACGTAAAGTTAACGCCGTACGCAAATCTTCTGGCAGTTGCTGAATAGTGCGATGGACGGTGCCTTCGATCTCGTCGCGCAGCAATGCACGCTCCGGCGACTCGAGATCTTTGAGGCCGTGATCACCATCGTAGAATTCAGCATCTTCTGAACTGACATCACTGTCTGGTGGGCGGCGACCGCGTGACACCAGATAGTTTTTCGCCGTGTTGATGGCGATGCGGTATAGCCACGTGTAAAACGCACTGTCACCGCGGAAATTTCCAAGTGCACGGTAAGCCTTGATAAAGGCTTCCTGCGCAACGTCCTGCGCTTCATGGGTGTCGTGCACAAACCGCACGATCAACCCGAGAATTTTGTGCTGGTATTTCAGCACTAGCAGATCAAATGCTCGCTTATCACCGCGCTGTACGCGCTCGACCAGCTGCTGATCCTCTTCCTGGGTTAGCATGAACACTCCTCGTTGTACTTGAAGGAGGCTTGCATAACTAAACGATCAGGCTTGCAAACATAGACTCGGGCTTTTCGCAAAAGTTCTCCCCCTTCAAGCAAGTTTCCGGCATGCACTGATTTGGCACACACGAAAAACGCAGCACGGTCGGTGCCGGCTGCGCGAATAATCTTGTCGCCGGTTTCGTGACGCGTCCAATGCTCCCGACGGGCCAATAAACTCAACGTTTTCCCAGCTTTCGGGCAACCTGCTATTGAGTCGGGGCTTATGCAAAAAGTTCCCGTCCCGCCAACCGGCCGTTTCCCAAAGCTGCGCAGCATAATCTCACAATGCCACGAAGGCGTGGCTATTGTGCCGCTCCACCCCTCTATATACTAGTGGCCCGTGTGACCCTTTGATTCGCCGATCCAGGCGTCCTGTTTGCGCCCCCCTTTGGATCGCTTTTTGCGGAATCCGTCAAATGAGCCAACAGTTTCAACACGATGTCCTCGTAATCGGCAGCGGCGCCGCCGGCTTGAGCCTGGCCCTGACCCTGCCCAGCCATTTGCGTATAGCGGTTTTGAGCAAAGGCGACCTGGCCAACGGCTCGACCTTCTGGGCTCAGGGCGGCGTTGCTGCGGTGCTGGACGACACAGACACCGTGCAATCCCACGTCGAAGACACCCTTAACGCCGGCGGTGGCCTGTGCAACGAAGACGCCGTGCGCTTCACCGTCGAGCACAGCCGGGAAGCCATCCAATGGTTGATCGACCAAGGTGTACCCTTCACCCGCGATGAACATGCCGGCAGCGACGACGGTGGCTTTGAGTTCCACCTGACCCGCGAAGGCGGCCACAGCCATCGCCGAATCATTCACGCTGCCGATGCCACCGGGGCCGCGATTTTCAAGACCCTGCTCGACCAGGCCCGCCAACGTCCAAATATCCAATTGCTGGAGCAGCGCGTCGCCGTCGACCTGATCACCGAAAAACGCCTGGGCCTGCCGGGCGAACGCTGCCTGGGCGCCTACGTACTCAACCGCACCAGCGGTGAAGTCGATACCTATGGCGCACGCTTCACCATTCTCGCCTCGGGCGGCGCCGCCAAGGTCTACCTCTATACCAGCAACCCCGACGGTGCCTGCGGCGACGGCATAGCGATGGCCTGGCGCTCGGGCTGCCGGGTCGCCAACCTGGAGTTCAACCAATTCCACCCCACGTGCCTGTATCACCCGCAGGCCAAGAGCTTCCTGATCACCGAAGCCCTGCGCGGCGAAGGCGCACATTTGAAGCTGCCCAACGGCGAACGCTTCATGCAGCGCTTCGACCCACGCGCCGAACTGGCACCACGCGATATCGTCGCCCGCGCCATCGACCACGAAATGAAGCGCCTGGGTATCGACTGCGTGTACCTGGACATCAGCCACAAGCCCGAAGCCTTCATCAAGACCCACTTCCCGACCGTCTACGAACGCTGCCTGACCTTCAATATCGACATCACCAAGGGCCCGATCCCCGTGGTACCGGCCGCGCACTACACCTGCGGTGGCGTGATGGTCGATCAGCATGGCCGCACCGACGTACCGGGCCTGTATGCCATCGGCGAAACCAGCTTCACCGGCCTGCACGGCGCTAACCGCATGGCCAGCAATTCATTGCTTGAATGCTTCGTGTATGCGCGCTCGGCGGCAGCGGACATTCTTGAGCAACTGCCGCGCATCCCGGTACCGGCCGCCCTGCCCCGCTGGGACGCGAGCCAGGTCACCGATTCGGACGAGGATGTGATCATCGCCCACAACTGGGACGAGCTGCGGCGCTTCATGTGGGACTATGTGGGCATCGTGCGCACCAACAAACGCCTGCAACGGGCGCAACATCGGGTGCGCTTGCTGCTGGATGAGATCGACGAGTTCTACAGCAATTATAAGGTCAGCCGCGACTTGATCGAGTTGCGCAACCTGGCCCAAGTGGCCGAGCTGATGATCCGGTCGGCCATGGAGCGCAAGGAAAGCCGCGGCCTGCATTACACCCTCGACTACCCACAGATGCTGCCCGAAGCCCGGGACACTATCCTGGTGCCAACCACCTACGGCGGCTGAACTTCAGGCGTACCCGCAGGCGCCGGTGCACATCGGCGGCCTGCGCATCCTTTGGCACGCAGATGGACCGCACTCGCCGTTCACCCTGCACTCGGTAACGCAACACCACGATCAGCGGCAACGCCAGGCTGTCGGGCCGCAGCTGCACTGGGTGCCACCCGCGTGCGGCGCTCCATAACTGCCAGCCATCGTCGTCACGGCGCAGGCCACGAATCGACGAACGGTGAGTGAGCAGGATTTGCCGCGGTAATACCCAGGCACAATGAGCCAGGCATAGCAGGATGCCAAGGCTTGAATAAGGCAGGTCGAGAGCCAGCAGGCTGCCCAGTGCGACCAGCTGGGCAAGCACATAGGCCGCCAGCAACAGCCGTGAGGCCTGCCAGCAGCATTCGAAACGATTACTTGGGCTGGACACGATCCAGGATCATCCGAACCATGCGCTGCAGCTCCGGGTCTTCGGATTCGGCGCGCTCCATGAACCAGCCAAACATGTCCTGGTCTTCGCACTCGAGCAACCTGACGTAGAGGTCGCGGTCCACCTGATTGAGCGTCGCATACACCTCTTTGGTGAAAGGCACCAGCAACACATCCAGCTCCAGCATACCGCGACGGCTGTGCCAGTAGAGGCGATTGATTTCTACATCTTCGACCATGGAGCCCTCCTAAAATAGAGCGCAAGTATACAGCCCCGACGACACTGGAACAGTCGGCTTTGGTCGCCCTATATGGAAACTATGCATTTGCCGGACGCCCCTCTATGATGCACCCCATGACTTTTTGACCTGCGATGACCCATGGCTGACTCCGCTTTTTTCTGCCCCCTGTCCCACGAAGGCGTTCTCGCCGTCCGCGGCTCTGATGCTGCCAAGTTCCTGCAGGGCCAACTGACCTGCAACCTCAATTACCTGAGTGATACCCAGGCCAGCCTGGGCGCGCGCTGCACGCAAAAAGGCCGGATGCAGTCGAGCTTCCGCATCCTGCTGCAGGGTGATGGCGTGCTCCTGGCCATGGCCACCGAGTTGCTTGAGCCGCAGTTGGCGGATCTGAAAAAGTACGCGGTGTTCTCCAAATCCAAGCTCACCGACGAAAGCGCTGCCTGGGCGCGCTTCGGCCTGGCGAACGCAGACGCGGCCCTGAGCGCCCTGGGCCTCGCGCTGCCGGTCGAGACGGATAGCGTGGCACGCAACGAGGCATTGATTGCCGTCCGCGTTTCCCCGGGCCGTGCCGAACTCTGGGTACCTGCCGAACACGCCGACGCCGTGCGCAGCCAATTGGCCGCGCAGTTGCAACAGGCTGACTTGAATGCCTGGTTGCTTGGTCAGATCCGTGCCGGTATCGGCCAGGTGATGCCCCAGACGCGCGAGCTGTTCATTCCGCAGATGCTCAACCTGCAGGCCGTGGGCGGCGTCAGCTTCAAGAAAGGCTGCTACACCGGCCAGGAAATCGTCGCGCGCATGCAGTACCTGGGCAAACTCAAGCGGCGCCTGTATCGCCTGAGCCTGGAGGCCAACGAGCTTCCCGAGCCAGGCACTCCGTTATTTTCCCCGAGCCATAACAGCGCGATCGGGGAAGTGGTCATCGCAGCAAAAGCCGACCAGTCGATTGAACTTCTCGCCGTGCTGCAAGCCGAAGCTGCCGACAGTGGCGACGTGCGCTTGGGCACCCTCGAGGGCCCGGGCTTGAATCTGCTTGACCTACCCTACCAACTGGACCGTGACCGCGAGATCCAGCGTTAATCGCCGTACTTTTTGCAGCACCCTAGAGAGCATGAATGAACAAGCTGGCGGAAAAAGTCCAACAAGCGTTGGTAACGGCCATCGACAACGATGACCTGGTTCTGCCGACATTGCCGGAGGTGGCCCTGAAAATTCGCCAGGCCGCCGAAGACCCGGACATCAGCATCAGCCACCTGAGCAAAGTGATCAGTCGTGACACGGCCCTGTCGGCGCGCCTGATCAAAGTGGTCAACAGCCCGTTGCTACGGGCCAGCCAGGAAGTCACCGACCTGCACACCGCCATCACCCGGCTCGGTACCAACTACAGCAGCAACCTGGCTATCGGCCTGGTGATGGAGCAGATCTTTCACGCCCGCTCCGAGGTGGTCGAACAGAAAATGCGCGACGTGTGGCGCCGCAGCCTGGAGGTGGCAGGCGTGAGCTACGCCTTGTGCCGTCGCCACAGCCAGCTCAAGCCAGACCAGGCGGCGCTGGGTGGCCTGGTGCATCAGATCGGCGTGCTGCCGATCCTCACGTACGCCGAGGATCACTATGAGCTGCTGGCCGACCCCGTCAGCCTCAACCACGTCATCGACAGCATCCACCCGGTGCTGGGGGACAAGCTGCTGCGGGTCTGGGACTTCCCTGAGATGCTGGTGAACGTGCCGGGCCAATACCTGGACCTGACACGCGACTCTGCAAGCCTGGACTACGTCGACCTGGTGCAGGTCGCCGCGCTGTACTGCCACCGCGGCACCGACCACCCTCTGGGAACCGTGCCGATTACCGCCTTGCCGGCCCTCATGAAGTTGCGCATAGACCTGCACAGCGACGCCCTGCGCAGTGAACTGGACGAAGCGCGCTCGATGTTTTACTGATCAACCCGCGATAAAACTCACGCGTACCTTTAGCCCCGCCAGCTCGCCATCATGCAGGCTGATCTGCGCCAGGTGCGCACGGCAAATCTCCCCGACAATCGCAAGCCCCAAGCCCGACCCCATGCCCTGCTGGCTGCGTCGATAAAAGCGTTCGAACACCCGGTCCCGCTCATCCAGTGGGATGCCTGGGCCGTCATCCTCGACTTCCAGCACCGCTGGGGCCTTCACTCGCAGAATGACGTTGCCGCCGGGCGGGGTATGGGCCAAGGCGTTATCCACCAGGTTGCTCAGCAGCTCATTCAACAGCGTTGGTTCGCCGCGCAGCCATACCGGCTCGTCGGCCTCCAGTGCCAGGGCCACGCCCCGCGCGTGGGCCAGCGGCGCCATGGCCATACCGAGCTCACGGGCCAATTGGCTTAAATCGAGCAGTTGCGCACCGCCTTCGGCAATGGCGCGGGCACCGTTTTCGATGCGGGCCAGGGACAACAATTGATTCGCCAGGTGCGTCAGGCGGTCGGTGCCCTGGGCGGCCGTTTCCAGGGTGCTGCGCCAGGTGGCTGGTTCTTCGGCACGCAGGCCCAGTTCCAGCCGGGCCTTGAGCGCCGCCAGGGGCGTGCGCAGCTCGTGGGCAGCGTCGGCAATAAACTGCGCCTGGCGCTCGAACTGCCCGCGCAAACGTTCGGTGAAATGGTTGAGCGAGCGCACCAGTGGGCCGAACTCATCCTGAACTTCCACTAATGGCAGAGGCCGCAGGTCATCAGGCTGGCGCTCTTCCACGGCCGTACGCAGGCGTTCCAGCGGGCGCAGTGCGGCGCTCACCGCGAACCACACCAGCAATAACGCACCGATGGCGAGCATGCCCAGACGCAGCAGGGTATCGGCCATCAGGCTGCGGGCCATGGCCACCCGGGCTTCGTCGGTCTCCGCAACACGAATTTCGGCCATGCCGTTCATGTTCGGTTCCGAGACGGCCTTGAGCAGGCTCACCACGCGCACATGCTGGCCCAGGTACATGGCGTTATAGAACCGCGCCAAGGCTGGATAATCGTCGGTGCGGGGCGTGCCAGGCGGCGGGCCAGGCAGGTTTTCGTAACCGGAAATCAGTTTCTGATCAATATCATTGACCTGGTAATAAATGCGCCCGGCACTGTCGTAGGCAAAAGTGTCCAAGGCCACATAGGGCACATTGGCGCTGAGGGTGCCGTCCACCTGGGTCAAGCCGGCGGCAATGGTGCGTGCCGAGGCCAGCAGCGTGCGGTCATAAGCGGTGTCGGCGGCTTCGCGACCGTTCCAATAAGCGCTCATGCCGCTAGCGAGCATCAACAACACCAGCAATAACGCAAGGTTGCACAGCAAGCGCCAGCGCAGGCTGCTGGGCTTATGCATCACGGGCTTCCAGCAAATAGCCAAGGCCCCGGAAGGTGACGATGGCGATGGGTTGGCCATCGAGCTTCTTGCGCAGGCGATGCACGTAGATTTCGATGGCGTCGGGGCTGGCCTCCTCGTCCAGGCCGAATACCTGGGACGCCAATTGTTCCTTGCTCATCACGCGCCCCGGCCGGGCGATCAACGCTTCGAGCACCGCTTGTTCTCGGGAGGTCAAGGTCATCAGCTCGCCTGCGACCGTGAAGCGCCGGGTGTCGAGGTCGTACACCAGCACACCGCAGGTTTGCTGACGCTCGCCGCCCAGCACGCTGCGCCGCAACAGTGCCTTGACCCGTGCTTCGAGTTCCGTGAGTTCAAACGGTTTGGCCAGGTAGTCATCGGCGCCCAGGTTCAGGCCGTGCACGCGGTCTTTTACATCACTGCGAGCAGTCAGCATCAGCACCGGCAGGTTTTTTCCACGTGCCCGCAAACGTGCGAGCACCTCGAAACCATCCAGGCGCGGCAACCCTACGTCCAGGATCACCGCGGCGTATTCCTCGCTGCTCAAGGCCAGGTCCGCCGCCACGCCGTCATGCAACACATCAACGGTCAAACCCATGCTCTTGAGCGCTTGGGCCACGCTTTCGGCGAGCTGCAAATGGTCTTCAACCAGGAGGACACGCATGGATTTCTACCTCGTTCAGGGGTGGTCGACGCCACGCTTTGCCCGGCAGTTTACAGCCGCAACCTGGCCTGTGAAGCCCGAAAACATTGAAAGGCGATTGAAAGGTTAGTGAAAGCTTCGCCCTTTAGCATCCAACCACGGTGGTCTATGCCCGCCGAGTTGCCTGACCCGTAGCGCCCGAAAAACGCCTCGAAGCGTTTTCGCCAGAATAAGAACAATAACGGAGTACACCACGATGCTGTCGACCCAGCCACAGGCTTGCCCGCCTGTTCGTTCTTCCCGCCTGACCCACACCGCCCTCGCCAGTGCCGCTGCCCTTGCCGGCTTTTCGCCGCTCAGCCAGGCTGCCTTCTTCGAAGACAGTAGCGCGACCCTGGAAACCCGCAACATGTACTTCAACCGCGACTTTCGCGACGGTACCAGTGCCCAGCAATCCAAGCGCGACGAATGGGCCCAGGGCTTCATGCTCAACGTGCAATCGGGCTACACCGACGGCACCGTCGGCTTTGGCGTGGATGCGCTGGGCATGCTCGGCGTCAAGCTCGACTCCAGCCCCGACCGCACCGGCACCGGCCTGCTGCCGACCCACGATGACGGCCGCGCCGCCAACGAGTACTCCAAGCTGGGCCTGACCGGTAAAGTGAAAATCTCCGCCACCGAGCTGAAGATCGGCTCGCTGATCCCCGAACTGCCGATCCTCAAGCCCAACGACGGGCGCATCCTGCCGCAGACCTTCAACGGTGGCTTGATCACCTCCAAGGAACTCAAGAACCTGGTATTCACTGGTGGTCGCCTGGACAAAGCCAAGGACCGCGACGACACCAACTACGAAGACATCGCGCTCAATAACAAGAACAGCCGCTTCCTCAGCGGTGCCACCGGCAAGCACTTCAACTTCGGTGGCGTCGACTACAAGTTCGCCGACAAGATCACCGGCAGCTACCACTTCGCCCAACTCGACGACGTGTATCGCCAACACTTCCTCGGCATGGTCGCTTCACGCCCGATGGGCCCTGGCACTTTCGCCGCCGACCTGCGACTGGCAATCAGCGATGACACCGGCTCGGCCCGCGGCGGCAATATCGACAACACGTCCCTCAACGGCTTGTTCAGCTATGCCCTCAATGGCCATAAGCTCAGCGCCGGCTACCAGCACATGTCCGGCGACAGCGCCTTCCCGTATGTGGATGGCAGCGACCCGTACCTGGTCAACTTCGTGCAGATCAACGATTTTGCCGGCGCCGAAGAACGCTCCTGGCAGGCACGCTACGACTACGACTTTGCCAAGCTGGGCATTCCTGGCTTGAGTTTCATGAGCCGTTACCTCTCGGGTGACAACATCAAGCTCAAGAACGGCGAGACCGGCAAGGAGTGGGAACGCAACAGCGAGATCAAATACGTGGTGCAAAGCGGCACGTTCAAAGATGTGGCCGTGCGCCTGCGTAACGCCACCTATCGTTCCAACTATTCGGCCCGTGACGCAGATGAAATGCGCTTGCTGGTCAGCTACAGCGTCGCACTTTGGTAGTAACCCCCTCATAACAAAAACGATGGAGATCACCATGACCCTTTCACTGCGTAAATTTGCCCTCGCCGCTGGCTGCATGCTGTTCGCCGGCCAACTGCTGGCCGCCGACGAACCCAAGCGTCCGGAATGCATCGCCCCGGCCTCCCCAGGCGGCGGTTTTGACCTGACTTGCAAACTGGCGCAAAGCGCGCTGGTGAACCAAAAGCTGCTGACCAAGCCGATGCGTGTGACCTACATGCCAGGCGGCGTGGGCGCGGTAGCCTACAACGCGGTCGTCGCCCAGCGCCCTGCGGATGCGGGCACGTTGGTTGCCTGGTCGAGCGGTTCGCTGCTGAACCTGGCCCAGGGCAAGTTCGGCCGTTTTGATGAAAGCGCCGTGCGCTGGTTGGCGGCAGTGGGCACCAGCTATGGCGCCATCGCGGTGAAAAGCGACTCGCCCTACAAGACCCTCGACGACCTGGTCAAAGCCCTGAAGAAAGACCCAGGCAGCGTGGTGATCGGCTCCGGCGGCACCGTCGGCAGCCAGGACTGGATGCAAACCGCACTGATCGCCAAGGCCGCCGGGATCAACCCGCGCGAACTGCGTTACGTCGCCCTTGAGGGTGGCGGTGAAATCGCTACGGCTCTGCTGGGGGGGCATATCCAGGTGGGCAGTACCGACATCTCCGACTCCATGCCGCATATCCAGAGCGGCGATATGCGCCTGCTGGCGGTGTTCTCCGAGCAACGCCTGGATGAGCCGGAAATGAAGGATATCCCGACCGCCAAAGAGCAAGGCTACGACATCGTCTGGCCGGTGGTGCGTGGCTTCTACCTGGGGCCAAAGGTCAGCGATGCCGACTACGCCTGGTGGAAAGACGCCTTCGACAAACTGCTGGCTTCCGAGGAGTTCGCCAAGCTGCGTGACCAGCGCGAGCTATTCCCGTTCGCCATGACGGGCCAGGAGCTGGACACCTACGTGAAGAAACAGGTGGCTGACTACAAAGTGCTGGCCAAAGAGTTCGGCCTGATCCAGTAATCGCCCCTCTTTTGTGTAATGCCCCTGTAGGAGCGAGCGTACTCGCGAAGAACCCAAGGACATCCACGTGCGTCCAGAGAGCACGCGTTATCGTTGACGTTTTTCGCGAGCAAGCTCGCTCCTACAAGAGGGGCCTTGGAGTTTTCTATGCTCTTACAACGCATTTTCGCTGCCGTGCTATTGCTGGCCTGTATCGGCCTCGCGCTGATGGCCTGGCCGTATCAGGCGGCTTTTTCCTACGAACCCGTAGGGCCAAGAGCCTTCCCCCTGCTGTTGCTCGGGCTGATGGGCCTGGCGCTCATCTACATGATGATTCGCCCGCAGGCGACCAAACACACTGACGATGAACCCGCGCTGGATCAACCCACGTTGGTCAAGATCGGCATCTGTGTGGCTCTGCTGCTGGTGTTTGCAGGCACATTCGAATCCTTGGGTTTCATTCTCAGCAGCATGCTGATCGGTATTCCGATGGCACGGCTGTACGGCGGCCGCTGGTTGCCCAGCGTGGTGATCATCACCTTGATGAGCGTCGGTCTTTATCTGCTGTTCGATAAAACCATGGACGTACCGTTGCCCCTCGGCCTGCTCGACGTTCTGGAGAACTGATATGGATACTTTTGGCTATTTGGGCCAGGGTTTCGGCGTTGCGCTGAGCCCCTATAATCTGGTGACCGCGTTATGCGGCACCCTGATTGGCACCGTGGTCGGCCTGTTGCCGGGCCTGGGCCCGATCAACGGCGTGGCACTGCTGATCCCCATCGCCTTCGCCCTGGGCTTGCCGCCAGAGTCGGCGCTGATCCTGCTGGCAGCCGTGTACCTGGGCTGCGAATACGGCGGCCGCATCAGTTCGATTCTACTGAACATCCCGGGCGAAGCCTCCACCGTCATGACCACCCTCGACGGCTACCCGATGGCCCGCAAAGGCCTGGCTGGCGTGGCACTGTCATTGTCGGCCTGGAGTTCGTTCATCGGCGCGTTTATCGCCACCTGCGGCATGGTGCTGTTCGCTCCGCTGCTGGCCAAGTGGGCGATTGCTTTCGGCCCGGCGGAATACTTTGTCTTAATGGTGTTTGCGATTGTCTGCCTGGGCGGCATGGCCGGTGACAAACCACTGAAGACTTTTGTTGCGGCGCTGATCGGCTTGTTCCTCTCTTGCGTGGGCATCGACGCCAACAGCGGTGTGTACCGCTTTACCGGCGACAATATTCACCTGACCGACGGTATCCAGTTCGTGGTCCTGGTGCTCGGCCTGTTCTCCATCAGCGAGATTCTCCTGCTGCTGGAAAAAACCCACCGTGGCCAGGAAGCGGTGAAAGCCACAGGGCGCATGATGTTCAACGTCAAGGAAGCCTTGTCGGTACTGACCGTGAACCTTCGTTGCGGCGTATCGGGTTTTATCATCGGCGTATTGCCGGGTGCGGGTGCGACCATGGCCTCGGCCGTTGCCTACATGACCGAGAAACGCATCGCAGGCGCCAGCGGCAAATTCGGTCAGGGCGACATGCGCGGCCTGGCCGCTCCAGAAACCGCGATCGGCGCGTCGGTCTGCGGCGCCATGGTACCCATGCTGACCCTCGGCGTTCCTGGCTCGGGCACCACGGCGGTGATGATCGGCGCCCTATCGCTGTACAACATCACCCCCGGCCCACTGCTGTTCCAACAGCAACCGGACATTGTCTGGGGCCTGATCGCCTCGTTGTTCATTGCCAACATCATGCTGGTCGTGCTCAACATCCCGATGATCCGCATCTTCACCCGTATCCTCGCCGTGCCGAACTGGGCGCTGGTGCCGGTGATCGCCATCATTACCGCGATTGGCGTGTACGCCGTGCATGCCACCACCTTCGATCTGTTCCTGATGATTGCCATCGGCATCTTCGGCTACATCCTGCGCAAGCTGGACTTCCCGCTGTCACCGCTGCTGCTGGGCTTTATCCTCGGCGGCCTGATGGAGCAGAACCTGCGCCGTGCGCTGTCGATCTCCAACGGTGCGCTGGAAATCCTGTGGTCGAGCCCGATCACCTTTGGCGTCTGGGTGCTGACCGCAATCATGCTGCTTGTACCGCTGCTGCGTATCTGGCGTAAACGCGTGCAACAGCGTCGTGCCCTGGCCGATGTCTGAGGTCACCTTTAAACATTGGTGGGGAACACCGCTGGTCGGCCTGGCCGGCGGTTACCTGGCAAGCCTGGTCGGCTGGCCTTTGCCGTACATGGTCGGCTCGTTGCTGGCGATCATCCTGGTGCGCTGCCTGACGCCCTGGCATTTGGCAGAGATTCCCGGCGGGCGCAAATGCGGCCAATGGGTGGTGGGCATCGGCATCGGCCTGCACTTCACCCCGGTGGTGATCGAGCAGGTGATGAGCCACTTCGGCCTGATTTTCTTCGGTGCACTGGTCACCAGCTTGTCGAGCGTGGTGGGCGTGTGGTTGATGCGCCGCAGCGGTGAAGACCGCGCCACGGCGTTTTTCTCCAGCATGCCGGGCGGTTCCGGGGAGATGGTCAACCTCGGCGCCCGCAATGGCGCGGTGCTCAGCCGGGTTGCGGCCGGGCAAAGCCTGCGTGTGCTGGTGGTGGTGCTGTGCGTGCCAGCGATCTTCAAATATTTGCTCGGAGGCGGCGCGCCGCAGTTCCATCCGGCGCCCGTGGACTGGGCGTGGCTGGCCGTGCTGTTTCCGGTGGGTGCGCTGGTTGCCTGGGGCTGGCAACGCTTGCGCCAACCCAACCCTTGGCTGTTCGGGCCATTGCTGGTGAGCGCGATCGCCAGTGTAACCTGGGATTTACACATCGGCCTGCCAGACGGCGGCAGTCAGATCGGCCAATGGTTGATCGGCAGCGGTTTGGGCTGCCACTTCAATCGGCAGTTCTTCCGTCGCGCGCCATCGTTCATGGGCCGCACCTTGATTGGCACGGCATTGACCATGCTGCTGGCGACGTTAGCGGCGGTGGGCTTGAGCGCCCTCACTCACCTCGACCTGCGATCACTGACGCTGGGCATGATGCCAGGCGGTATCGCTGAAATGAGCCTGACAGCTGAAACCCTGCAACTGTCGGTGCCCTTGGTGACGGCGATGCAGGTGATGCGCTTGTTGTTCGTGCTGTTTTTGGCCGAGCCTTTGTTTCGGCACTGGAACCGTCAGCCAGCCCCCCGCTAAAACCTCCCACATGTTGAATGTGCCAGGCCTCACACCGGTGGCAAACGCCACTCGATGGGGGCCTCGCCATTCTGCTCGAGAAACTTGTTGGCCCGGCTGAAATGCCCGCAGCCCAGAAACCCGCGATACGCCGACAACGGCGACGGATGCACCGAGGTCAGCACCAGATGCTTGGTGGCGTCGATGAGCTTCTGCTTGCTCTGAGCATGGGCGCCCCACAGGAGGAACACCAGGTGAGGCTGATGCTCGCTGACTACCTCGATAATCCGATCGGTGAAGAACTGCCAGCCCTTGCCGGCATGGGCGTTGGCGTTGGCGCGCTCCACGGTCATGGTGGTGTTGAGCATCAGCACGCCCTGGTCGGCCCAGCTTTGCAGGTAGCCGTGGTTGGGGATGTCGATGTTCAGGTCGCGCTTGAGCTCTTTATAGATATTGACCAGCGACGGCGGTGCCGGCACGCCCGGTTGTACCGAGAAGCACAAGCCGTGGGCCTGGCCAGGGCCGTGGTACGGGTCTTGTCCGAGAATCACGACCTTGACCTTGTCCAGCGGCGTTGAGTTGAGCGCGTTGAAAATCAATGGGCCGGGGGGGTAGATCTCTTTGCCAGCGGCATGTTCCTGGCGCAGAAACTCGCGCAATTGCGCCATGTAGGGCTTCTCGAACTCCTCCCGCAGGGCGTGTTTCCAGCTGGGTTCGAGTTTGATACGGTCGCCATCGGTCATAGTTGAATTGTCTTGTAAAAAAGAATGAGGCGAACCCTAGGAAAGCCGACCCCGCTTGTCAATTGATCTGACACAGCACCGGCACTTTCCCACGAAGGGATCATACTCATCCTTCACCTTCTCGATTGAGGCCACGATGAACCTGCATTTCGAAGAACTGACCGGCAGTGGCGGCGCTCGCATCGGTATCGCCAGCCTGGACGCGCCAAAGTCCCTTAACGCCCTCTCCCTGCCGATGATTCTGGCCCTGGATGAGCGCATGGAGGCCTGGGCCAAAGACCCGCAGATCGTCTGCGTGCTGCTGCGCGGCAACGGCCCCAAAGCTTTTTGCGCCGGTGGCGAAGTGCGCAGCCTGGCTCAGGCTTGCCGTGAACAGCCGGGCGAAGTTCCGACCCTGGCCGCGCAGTTTTTTGCCGCCGAATATCGTCTTGACTACCGCCTGCACACCTACCCGAAGCCGTTGATCTGCTGGGGCCACGGTTATGTATTGGGCGGCGGCATGGGCCTGTTGCAAAGCGCCGCCGTGCGTATCGTTACGCCAAGCAGTCGTTTGGCCATGCCCGAAATCAGCATTGGCTTGTACCCGGATGTGGGGGCCAGTTGGTTCTTGTCCCGCTTGCCGGGCAAGCTCGGCCTGTTCCTGGGCCTCACCGGCGCCCATATCAACGGTCGCGACGCGCTGGACTTGGGCCTGGCCGACCGTTTCCTGCGTGATGACCAGCAAGACGATCTGCTCGATGGCCTGCTGCAGCTGAACTGGCAGGAACAGAGCGCGATGCAACTCAACAGCTTGCTCAAGGCCCTGGCGCAGGAGGCAAACAGTGATCAACCCGAAGCGCAATGGCTACCGCGCCGCTCACAGATCGACGAATGGCTTGATGTAGGAGATGTGCGGTGTGCCTGGCGCGCCTTGAGCCTGCTGCGCGACCACAGCGACCCGCTATTGAGCCGGGCCGGCAAAACCCTCAGTGAGGGCTGCCCACTGACGGCGCATCTGGTGTGGGAACAGCTCCAGCGTGCCCGTCACCTCTCATTGGCCCAGGTGTTCGAGATGGAATACACCCTGAGCCTCAACTGCTGCCGTCATCCGGAATTCGCCGAAGGGGTTCGGGCGCGCCTGATCGACAAAGACCAGGCGCCTCGTTGGCACTGGCCGGATATCAACACACTCCCGGAAACGGTGGTGCAGGCGCACTTTGACAAGGCCTGGGAAGGTAGGAATCCTCTGGCGGATTTATCTGACTACTGACAGGTCTGTACGCTTGTCGTTGACCTTGAAAGCGCAATTGTCCGGCTGGCTGTCCTCGCACGTATACACCGGCAACTCGAACGCATCGGGCTGCAGCCTCCAATACAAGGTGCTGGTCAACGACATGTTGATAACCTCATTTCCGCTGCTTGGCCTCAACGCTACAACACCGTTCCAACTGGTGCGGTAGATGCACTTGTCCATGTAGCCGTTTCCTCTCTCCTCGCCGTCGCCCGGCATGAAGATTGCGCCAATGAACCCGTCGACAACACCACGCGACGCTACCTTCGGGCTTTGCCAGCGCAGGCCATTGTCCTGGGCGCGATAATGGCCGTCTGCATACGCGACCTGCGACGGATAAGGACAGCCTTGCTCCGCTCTTGCCGATGCAATGAAGCAGCTCATCAGCAGGAGCACGCAAATCAATTGTTTGAACATAGGGTTTCCATCTGCTCAGTCTCACCACGCAAAAGCACAAGGCTCCTCGTTAGTGAAGTACAGCTAGCGCCTCAAAGATAGCTGTTAAATCTGACAGTACGGACATACGGTACCTATAAAAAACGGCGCATGATGCGCCGCTTGTTTTTCAAGATATTTAACGGTGACCGCCGCGGCCACCTCCGTGGTCGGAACCGCGTCCACGCCCGCCATTGCCCCAGCGGTCGCCCCACCCCTGGTTTGGGTAGGGCCGGTACCCGGCGCGGGGGTAATAGCGCGGGGCCGGTTGGTAGTAGCGCGGCGCCGAATAGTAGCGAGGCTGTGGCGCATAGTAGCGAGGCGCTGGCGCGTAATAGCTGCGCCCAGAAGGGTAATAACGCGGGCCGCCGTAGTAATAGGCTGGCGCCGGCGCGGTGTAGACCTCGGAGCGATAGTAGGAAGCGCCTCCATCGTAATAGGGCACGCAGGCTGAAAGGGTCAGGCCGAGCAAAGCGATGAGCAGCAGTCGTCGATACATGGCGGCCTCCTGGACCGCGGAAGAGCTCCTCCAGCGACGCTGGCGAGCGGCATTCAGCTTTCACTGAATGACGAAACATCTGACATCAAAAACCGAATCTGGTGCGTTCGTGACACAAGTGGAAACACCTGTTTCAGACGAAGTGAAAGCCCGTCAAAACGCCATGATGATGGAATGCCGCGCAGCCGCGCTGTATCGTGCAACAACTAACGCGCCCTACCCGATTTCCTTCTGAACCGACCCATGACCACACCGACCCTTTGCCCCGCCTGTGGTGCCCGCAACGACTGCTCCCTAGCCGATCCGCGCACTGCCGATCAAGCCTGCTGGTGCTACGGCGTCATCATCGACCTGGCGGTACTTGAAGCCCTGCCGGATGAGTTGCGTAATAAAGCCTGCCTGTGCCCACGCTGCGCCCAGGTGGACGAACAGTTGCGTAACCGCAATGCGCGTTGATCGCTTCCTCAGCAACCTGCCACAGTTCAATCGCAAGCAAGTGCGCCTGTTGCTGGTGGAACGCCGGGTGACCGTTGAAGGGGTTGCGGTCAGCGATCCTCACCATGACGTACGTGAATTCAGCCAGGTCTGCGTTGACGGTGAAATCCTGCAAGCGGGCAAGCCGGCGCGCTATTTCATGCTGCACAAACCCCAGGGTTGCGTCAGCGCCACGTCGGACCCGCAACACTCCACGGTCCTTGACCTGCTGGACGAACCCGACAAAGCCGAACTGCATATCGCCGGGCGCCTGGATTTCAACACCACCGGCCTGATGCTGATCACCAACGACGGCCAATGGTCGCGGCGCCTCACGCAACCGCAGACCAAGTTGCCCAAGGTGTACCACGTGCAAACCGAACAGGACATCGGCCCGCAGTACGCGGTGACGTTCGCGGCGGGCGTGTATTTCGCTTTCGAAGATCTCACCACCCAACCTGCCGAACTTGAACTGCTGGGTCCCAGGACAGCGCGGTTGAGCATCATCGAAGGCCGATATCACCAGGTCAAACGCATGTTCGGTCATTTTGATAACAAGGTGATCGGCCTGCACCGCGAGCGAATGGGGCCCTTAGTGCTCGATGCGTCGCTTGCGCCGGGTCAGTATCGGCCACTGACTGACGAAGAGATCCTAAAAGTCTGACGACCGTTCAGCCGATGATGGCAAAAAACCAGCCGCTCGCCTTGCGACATGCGTTCCGTACTGCTTGAATCAGGGCTTCAGCCAGATAATGACTGATGAGTCGCCTATAACCTCCAAGAAACACCTTGCCTCGCCCGCGCTTGATCCACGGGCCTTCCCGGCAAACCGCCCGCCATAACAACACCCGCCGGCCAGCCGTCATCGGACCGACATGGGCCCTCATTTTCCAGGCGTATGCCTACCTGTCATAAAGCTCGTGCAGAGTGATCTGCGCGCACTACCCGCTTGCCAGGAGTCTTACGACATGAGGCCAGAAATCGCTGTGTTGGATATACAGGGTCAGTATCGGGTGTACACGGAGTTCTATCGCGCGGACGCGGCGGCAAAGACCATCGTCCTGGTCAACGGCTCAATGGCGACCACAGCGTCCTTCGCTCAAACCGTGAAAAGCCTGTACCCGCAATTCAATGTGGTGTTGTACGACCAGCCCTACGCTGGCCGTTCCAAAATCCATAACCGTCATGAGCAGATGCTTACCAAGGAAGTCGAAGGCCAGATCCTCCTTGAACTGCTCGACCACTTCGCCGCTGAACACGTATTGTCCTTCTCCTGGGGCGGGGCCGCCACGTTGGTTGCCCTCGCACAGCGACCCCGTCGGGTAGAAAAAGCCGTGATCAGCTCATTCTCGCCGGTGATCAATGCGCCCATGCGTGACTACCTCGAACGTGGCGTCGACTACCTGGGCAACCTCGACCGCGACCGCGTCGGCCATCTGGTCAACAGCACCATCGGCAAGCACCTGCCTTCGCTGTTCAAACGCTTCAACTACCGCCATGTCAGCAACCTGGCCGCACACGAATACGGGCAGATGCACTTTCACATCAGCCACGTGCTCAACAGCGACCGGCAGTGCTACCTCAAGGCAGCCAGGCAGATCGATATTCCAGTGCTGTTCTTGAACGGCGAATGGGACGAATACACCAGTGCAGACGACGCCAAGCTGTTTGGCCAGCATGTGGCCAAGAGCAGCTTCAGCACCATTCAGGCGACGGGACACTTCCTGGACATGGAACATAAAGCCGCGTGCCGCGACAGCCGTGAGGCCGTGGTGGGCTTCTTGAAAGGGCAACGGCCCGCAAGCCCGTTACGGTATAGCCAGGGCCAGGCGCAGCATGCATGGGCGCTTTGAAATCAGGCCTGACACTGTGGCGAGCAAGCTCTGTCGCCACACGCAACTCTCACATTTTTCAAAGAAAAACTTCAAATCCAGCTGAACATCTGGTACAAAGTCAGCCGCTCTGAGCGGGTATAGTTTAGTGGCAAAACGAAAGCTTCCCAAGCTTTAGTTGAGGGTTCGATTCCCTCTACCCGCTCCACATTCTTATTCCCTCCCCGTCCCACACCCTCCCGCTACACACCAAACCCCCGGTAATACTGAACAAACACCAATCCCTGCTAATCCCCTCTATTCCCTTTTGTGTCCGCTTATCCTTGATTCTGTGTATGGCGCCATGTATGGTGCGCACAATATCGAACCAAACCATACAAGAATCCAGCATGAAACGATCCGAGATAAAGCGCCGGCCACTGGCCGACACGGTGCTGGCTTCCCTTGAGCCAGAGGAAAAGGAATACCGCGAGAACTATGGAATTGACCGGCTCTATTTCGTGGTCAGCAGCACGGGCCGTAAACGCTGGGAGCTTCGATTCAAGAAGCCCAACGGTATATGGGGATGGCACGGCCTGGGCGCCTATCCGGACGTGACCGCCAAAAAGGCCAGAGAGAAAGCGCAGGAAGCGCAGCGGCTCAATGCCGAAGGCATAGACCCTATCACCCATAAGGCAACGTTGAAGGCTTCCAGGGATGCAGCCGAGGCGAACACGTTCAAAGCTGCAGCCGATCTATGGCTTGATAAAAAGATCAAGGACGGCCGGGCCGAAAAGACCCTGGCCGGAATCAAAGGTGCGCTGGCAAATGACATACTACCGGCCCTTGGTAGCAAGCCCTTGAGCAGGATCACCAGGGCGGATTGCGCCAACCTCCAGGCAAGCATCGAGAGCCGCGGTGCCCACAACACCGCCGAGAAGGTGCGCGTGTGGGTGAATCAGATATTTGGCCTGGCCATCGCCAAGGGCATGACCGAGAACAACCCGGCCAGCAACTTGATCGACATTGCCGAAAAGGCACCGGAGGAATCGCAGTACCCACACCTTCTGGAGTCGGAGCTGCCAGAGTTCTTGCGGGCGCTGGTTGAATCACGCAGCGGCACAATCGTTCGCACTGCTGCATGGCTGACTCTGCTGACCGCATCACGACCAGGCATGACGCGCTGGGCGGAATGGGCCGAAGTTGATCTTGATGCAGGCCTGTGGACGGTGCCAGGCGTCAAAATGAAAATGCGGCGTGACCACATCGTACCGCTGCCCACCCAGGCCGTGGAGCTGATCAGGGATCTGCAACGGCTTACTGGCCGGTCCCGCTACCTGTTCCCATCATCGGGCGAGAAGGTGCCGGTTATTTCAGACGCATCGATCAACAAGTGCTTTGCACTGATCGGGTACAAAGGGCGGATGACTGGCCATGGCAGCCGGCACACCTGCGAAACACTGCTATCCGAATTTGGCTGGGACGAAAACTGGCGGGACATGCACCTGGCCCACAAGAAAGCCGGACTCAAAGGCGTGTATGACAAGGCGATCTACCTGCCGCAGCGCCAGAAGATGGTGCAGTGGTATGTGGACTATCTTGATGCGCTTCGAGAAGGCATGACCGAACAACGACGAGACGAGTTCCGGCGCAAAGTTAATAACGCGTAAAACCAAAATCAAGAATTGGAAAATGGAAACTGAATCATGAGCATGGAACAGGGAAGGCTTGACTGGGTTCAAGCGCTTAGAGGAATAGCCGCCATGCTGGTCGTGCTGTGTCACGCAGCGGACTACCTGAGAGACTCACCCAGCTATCCGCTGATAGAGAGCGCGCTCTTGCCTGGAGCAATGGGTGTGGATCTGTTCTTCATCATCAGCGGCTTCATCATGGTTTACTCAACCCGCAAAGCGACGGGTACCATGGATGACGTGAAGAACTTTGCAATCAGCCGGTTCTCAAGGATCTGGCCAACCTATGCAGTCGTCTCTCTGCTATGGATCTTCATCGCTTATTCGGGGCTGGCGTATTTCAGCAGCACTGAAAACCTAACTGCGCTCTTGAAAAGCCTGACCTTTATCCCGGTCAAGGAAATGGCGCCGCTTTACTTTGAGCCTGTATTCCCCCTTGGCTGGACTCTGAACTTTGAAATGTATTTCTATGTCGTGTTTGCAGTGTCGCTGCTTTTCAAGCGATTCCGCCTCGCTGCAATGCTCACCTGGATAGCATTGACAGTAGTGCTAATCCCGATATTGACACGAACATTTTCTACGGATCCATTTACATACTATAGCTATGAGTTTAACTACTTAAACCTAATTACGAACCCAATTATCTTGGAGTTTGTGGCAGGTGCGCTAATCGGGTACATGTACCTATCGAAGCATATTATAATCTGTAGCAAGGTCGTTGCCGTAAACTTACTTGCTTCTAGTGTGGCGCTGGTAGTTTGGTTTAATTATTCTGGACCTGCATCTACTCACGGGATAACAAACTGGGGGGGTCCACTGGCTATTATGGTTTTAGCTATGGCCGTATGCAGCAAAACCGTGCATATAAAATCACCCAAGATTCTAATGTGGCTTGGAAAAATATCTTACTCGTTGTACCTGACCCATTATCTGACCAGGGCGGCCATGGATCACTCGGTGGCGTCCTTAGGGTTGAGCGCCTATACGCACACATGGGGGTACTTCGCTTTTTCTGTGGTGCTATGCGTTTCGGTTGCTGCTGGCTCTCAATACCTGCTTGAGCAAAAGCTATCCAATATTTTCAGGGATGCCCTGCATAAACGCCTACCAACCAAGACAGTTTCTGCATAAGTGGAAAGGCCCGACAGTGCCGGGCCCGATCTTGCTAGAAAACTCTCTTCAATATCACTGATATTTCAGTGGAAGGGATCACGATGTTTGAAGTGGTGGGGTTGGAAATCGTGACGTGAACCACGCCGCTACCCGCCCAAGCAACGGGGATGCAACCAAATAGTGATCTAAGTGCATACACATCTACTCTGTCATTTAAAAGCGCGGTAGAAAGTGCAATATCAAAAGATGCTACAGCGCCTGCGGCGATCGTACCTGCATACGAACCACTCGCATGATGCGTGTGGTGCTGGATGATATCGTACATTTCCAAGGGTTCGGTGATGCTAAACCCGAGTCTGCTATCACCGCTGCTACCAGCAGATCCCAGTATCATTGAAGGTTTAGAGTTTAAATTATATTTAGAGATCGCCGCGTTGTTTCCTAGAGGAATCAGCGCTAAGTTTGTCATGACCTGGCGCCCCGGATCCTTTACCAAACAAACGTAACCATTGGTAGCGGGGTTTTCAATAGTGAGCCCGTCCCATGTCTGAGAATACACAGAGGCGCTCCACTCTGCCCAGCTGTGACACCCCTCCACATTCTCGTTAATGAAAACGTTTGTCTCTGACCAGTTATGCGCCTGAGAGAAATCATAGGCAACCTGGTTGTCTGCAATGCTGTTGTTGTAAAACGTGTTTCTGTTGGCTGCTCCACCGAAGTGATGGCCAATGCCGCATGGCTTGATGATATTTTGAGAAATTTTATTGAAGAACGCTTGAACAAAAACAGAGGGCGTATGCCCGCTGTTCCAATCGAACGCAATACCAAAATTTGCGATTTCGTTCTTGCTGATGGTGCACTGCATTGCGTTGCGGATGGAAAAGCAAACTCCCGCGCCCGTGCCGGTTCCAACGATAGTTAATTTTTTAACGTTGCTGTCAATGCAAAGGCCCGGCGAGTATCCGGCTGGTCGGATAGTTTCAAATGCCGTGCCGCCGTGGATCAGCTCCAAACGATTGCGGCGCCCTGACCCACCCCCTAACAACGTCACGCTTGGGTACATATTCACTTTCTGGCCGAGCTTGTACGTGCCCACGATCTTGCACGTATCACCGCCGTCAGCATACAAAATAGCCCCGATCGTATTAAGCAACGGGGCGACATCCGTCCCTTCCACTGCACCAGCCTGCTTGATGTGGAGAGACCTGTAGACCAACTTCCATCGAGCGCCGTCGGCGCCAACAATAACCGTGATGCCGTTGTCTGGACTGGTGGTGTCGGAGGCGTCGACGTAGTAATCGCCCCCACCCTTATCCCCTTTCGTGTAGTAACCGAGCGTGCGGGCCCGCTGGTTGCGCGACGAGGAAAGCAGGCGCAGCGCCCCAACGTTATCAACCCGGCGAGAAAGCCCGTACTTTAGGTAATCGAACAACGTCCCGGCATCGTAGAGAATGCCGGTGGTCGTGTTGACCAGGCCACTAACGCTCTCTAGAAGGCTGGTAAAGAAGTTTGTAGACCAGAGCTTGTTTGCAGCGTCATGCGGTTCTACCGGGTCTTTTACATCCGTGATCCGCCGGTTTTCCGCATAGAAATAATCTCGCCCAAATGGGCGTGTAAGGGCGCGCTTGAAGATGCTGAAACCCTGCTGTATCAACATGGTCAGCTTGTCGAATACATCCTCATGCGTTTCCGCCAGGAACTTCCCCTGATTGCGCAGGCTGGTCTGTTGGAAGGCATCCATTTCCCTGGAAACAATCAACTGTCCAGGGCCAGCGAGCGCTGACGTAGTGACGATGCTCCCGCCCTGCTCATTGCCTGCGCCGTTGACGGTGTAGTTCGTGCCGAGCGTTAGAACGGAACTGACACCGGCCGGGTTCACATAGGTGACAACCAAGTCCTCATTGGCCAGGAACTTGAAATAGAACGGGTAGTTGGTGGTTACCCCATTGGTATCGAACTCTGCAACGCTGCCTATTGTGCTGACGGTCACGGGTGTGACTCCTTTCCTGAGGGCAAAAAAAATCCCGCTCAATGGCGGGATTCGGTGGGGTGCTTCGCTGTTATTTTTTCGGGGCGCCGTGCAACAGGGCCTTGATGAACTCGGCCGCGTCTTCGGGGGTCTCCTCCCCCACTGCGACATTGTAGAGGTATGAGCCCTGGCGGGTTAATGGTTTGGTAGGCACGCCCAGCAGGTAGCCGCCGGCAGTAACGACCGACTTGGCCGCCGCACCAGCTTCCTTTTCACCAGTAGCCAGCCCAGCAACTGCCGCACCTGCTTGCCGGCCGGCATTGATCGCTTGCCAGGCTGGAGACAGTGAGCCCGCGTGACCACTGAGGGCGGCCCCGAGGGTGTCGCGGATAACGGGGAAGCCGGACACGCCAAACCCAAGCGTACTTTTTGCCATCCACGCGGCAGTGTTCTCATCTTCGTCGGGCCCCTTGCCGGTGAGCAGATCGCCCACCACACCCTGGAAGAACGCCACGGCCAGCATGGCGGCGGCGGCGCTGGCCACCGTGCGCGAACCCTGCTTGGCCTCAAAGGCAAGGTCTCGGTTCTGGTTGTAGTAGGCGCTGAACGGCGTGTAGAACATCGTCAGCAGGCGCATGGCGGCGCCCTGGTCCTTGCGCTGGATGGCTGCAATATCCATTGCCCCGGTGCCGCCCTGCGAAAGGCGTACAGCCTTGTCGCCATCGAGCGCCGCCGCCGCCGAGTCCTTGCCGGCCGCCAGCCCTTCGCGATAGCTGGCCATCCAGATCGCGCCGGAAATCCCACGGTCCAGGTAACCCAGCAGGTTGAACGAGAACCGCACCAGGTCGTCACGCTTGCGGAAAAAAGCGTTCTTGCCGATAAGGTCGGCCATGCTGGAAGCCAGTCGACCGTCCTCGGTATCCCAGCGCAAGCGCATTGCCGGGGATGCGTCGGTGATCATCCGGTACGTCTCAACAGGAGACCGGATGCCATCGAGCAAGCTTTTGGCAAGCAGCTGGGGTTTCACATACAGCAGACCAGGAATCAAGCCGCCTACCTGGGCCAGCAGTGTCGTGCTGGAAAGGCCCAGGCCCACGATGGATGTATTCGTTCTGGCCGCGTCGAGGAACCGGTTGAAGTTGCCTGTTTCTGGCGGGTTGCGGTCATTGGCTATCGCCTTCAACCACGGCAAGAACGAATCAGCGCCACGCGGCCCCAGCTTGTCGATCAGCACCGCCCTTATCTGCGGGTCTTTGGTCAGGCGGTGAGCGTCCTGCAATGCCTCGCGGTGCGTCAGGTCGTGGACGTGCTGGGCCAGGCGCTGGGGGATGGCGCTCAAGTCGAGCAGCAGCGGGCCGCTGGCGTTGTCGTTACGCTGGTTGGTGAACCCGTTGGACGGTAGTGCGCCCTCGAAACCCTCATTGAACAACTCGCCGCCAACAGCCGCCGGCGGCGCCCCCGCCCTCTTGCGGTCGTACATAATCGGGAAATAACCGCCGCGGTACTCACCAAAAGCGGTGGTGACTGGCTTCGGCTCGATGCGCGGCGGCGCCACGCCTGACAGGCGCTTGTACATCGCCGCGATGTCAGGCCAGAGGTTGTCGAACGAATCCCACACCGACTGCACCAGATCCCAATCCTGCTTGTCCAGGCGCCCCAGCATGTCGGCCAGTGCCGCGTCATTCAGCTTGTTGCCCTTGAGCAGCTTGGTACGGTTCGACTCGTTACCCGTGTTGAGCGCGTGCATCAGGATTTCACGGCGGTTGAACGACTTCCCAGCGCTGGCTATATAGAAGCGGTCGGCCAGACGCTTGGAATCCATACCGGCAAAGCGCTCAACAATGGAGCGAATGCCATTTTTGAATAGCGTGCGCTCGTTGGCCTGCGCTTCTGCCAGCGGATTCCATACCAGCTCATGCCAGGGGCCGCTGGTTTTCTTGCCGTCCAGGCGGTTTATCACGTTTTCCATACGGGTAAGCGAGGCATCGAGCCCGGCCAGTGCACCAAAAGCCTTATCGGCGGTGGTTTCGCTGCTTTCGGAGGTGGCGACCTTTCGCGCATCAACAGGCACGTTGTCATTGAGGGAGCGGATCAGGTCACTACGGGCCTGCTCGTAATCGCGTTTGTACTTGCTGTTCAGCAGTTTGTTTTTCAACTTGGCCAGGTGTTCGATGTTCACCACCGCGTCACGCACGCCATTCAGTTCTTCAAAGGTCAGGTCTCGGTAGTTAAACCGGGCGCTCTGTTCAATCAGGTGCTGCGGGACGGTCACGACATTGCCGGCAGCTTCCTGCTCGCTGACGAACTGGGCCAGGCTACGACGGCGCTCTACCTGCGGGCCGCTGACCTTGCGGAATTCATACTGATCAAGCAGGCCCTCGATCTGCTCCAGGTAGCTGGCGCCAGCCTTGCCGATGCGTTCACGCGTCGAAGGCTTTTCGAAGCGGCGCATGAAGGTGTAAATCTTTTCCTCTTCCTTGCGGGCGGCAGTCGCCTCCCGGTACAGGTAGTGGTTCAACAACTCCCGCTGCTTGGCCTCGGCGGCTTCCTGCCAGCGGTTTTTGGTGGCGAAGTTGAAGGCGTCACGGTTCGCCTTGCGTTCGGCGTTCAAGTACAGGTGTGGCTGGATATCGCGCACTACCTTGTCAGCGATCACCTGCTTGGAAATAGTGCGGATATCTTTCAGGGATGGGATGGCGCTGTAGGCGTCTTCGCGCAAGGCGCGGGAATTTCCATCCTGTGCCCGCTGGACTTTCTCCACCTGCCGGCGCAGGCGGTCAATGGCGCGCAGCTCTTCCCGCACGACCTGGGCCCGGTCATCGTTGTGCACCGCATCAATGGCGCGGTCAGCCAGTGAGCCGTCGTTGAGCATGTCGCCATACTCGGCGCGCATCCTGGCGTCGGTTTCAGCCTGGATCAGTTCTTTGCGGCCACGGGCACCCACCAGGGCCTGAACCATTTCATCGCCCGAGGTGTAACCGAACTGCTCGGCGACGATATCGGGGTGAATCCCATCTTCACTGGTCATGCCGCGCAGGCGGGACACTACTGGCTTGCCATAACGTTCAACCAGCGGACCACGGGACAGCTTGACCGGATCCCCCACGGTGCCATCGGTTTGCAGCCCTTTGCGCAACAGATCCTGTACGCGATAAACGGGTTGGGCATCGACTTCTTTGGTCACCGCTTCCTGCATAACGCCGCGGGCTTCCTTCCACCACTTCTGCTGCTCGCGGTTCAGCTCATGCAGCGCTTCAGCGGTAAGTCGCTCCTCGGCGGCCTGGCCCGCCTTGTCGGCGGTTGCGCGGTAGGCATCGAACTCAGCGGGCGACATGCCGGCCGTCTGTGCGTCAGTGAACAGGCTGCGGTACGGGGCCTGGGCTACGGCGATTTCGTCATCGGTGGCCAGCAGTCGGTCGAACACCCGGCGCACGTCGTCATTGAGCTGAACGTTAAGGCGGCTGGCATCCCGGTAGATTTGGGTCAACCAAGCCTTGAATCGGGAAAAAGCCGACTGCAATGCAGCGCTGGGCGCCTTGCCTTCGCGCAGATATGCCTCAAAGCCACGGGCAAACTGTTCGTGCTGATCAACCTTAACGCCGGATCGATCTTTTACGCCGAACCAATCAAGGACCGTCTGATAATCCTGCTTTACCTGGTCCGGCACATCGGCGCGTGCTGCCAGATCGCCCATCACTTCCAGGTAAAAATGCCCGGTTTCATGCAGGAACGTGGACAGGTTGGCCTTGTCGGTCAGCTTGATATTGAACTTGCGGTCAGCGCCGAACTGGATAAACCCACGGGCACCGTCTTCTGTCTGATCAAACCGAACGGCGTCATCGCCCAGCAACGCCTTGCGCACGGCCGCGTTATCCAGTGCATTCAGGTCGAGGCCTGATTGATCAATAGCGCGCTGCAGGTCGTCCAGAGTTGCCCGGGCGTTGAACTGTTCCTGATTAAGGTTTCCGGGCGCTGACTGACGCTGGCCGCGCAATTCCTTGTCGATTGAGGCCAACAGCATATCGGGCGTTGCGGTTGCGACATTGCCGAAATAACCCGCTTCGGCGGCCTGGGTCGCCATATCGTCGAGGCTGCGCCCACCCTTCCTGGCGATACGATTGGCACCACGACGCCCCACGTCGGCGTCACGGGCGGCCAGCTCGCCGCCTTCGTCATTGATACCGCCGCGCTCGCGGATGAAGTCGATCAGCGACGGGCCGTTGACTGTGGCGTCGTCCGGAATGTCACCGGTTCGCAGCCGGTCCAGCATTAAATCCAGCTGATCAGCGCTTGCCGGACTGCGCAGCACCTCGGGAATGTCACGGCCAACACGCAACTGGTACTGATTGAACAGGTCATAGGGATCAATGCCGGAACGTTCGCCCAGGGAGCGGAACGCCGATTGATACAACGATGCCTCACGGTCGGCGGTCTGCGCTTCTCGTCCAATGCCCAGCAACTGCCCGCGCACGTCCTCAAATACACGGCGGTCCGAAGCTGCAACAGTGTCCTGTTCAACGCGGTCGCGCAGGCGGTCAAGCTCTTCCGGAACACGCTGCTGGAATTCGGCCAACTCGCGCAGGGTCATGGCGTCAGGGGTGGCGCGCATGTCCTGTTCCAGCCCCCGGTGGTGACCATCCTTTGCGATGACCGAGGCCCACTTTTCCAGCGGGATCGAGATATCGCCGCCCAAAGTCAGCGCCTCGCCCAGGGCGCCAGCATTGCCAGTGGCCGCCGTGGCGAATTGTTCAGGATCTAGGTTGTTCTCCTGGAAGTAGCGCATGAACTGTTCGGCCGGTACCAGGATATTTTCCACAGTGCCGCCGGACTGCTCTTTCAGGCGCGCGATCAGCGCTTCAGCACGGGCTGGGGAGCGCTTGAACAGCTTGGAGTTCTCGGCCATGTCGCCCAGGCGCTGCACGGCAGACAGATCCTGTTCGATCTGCCAATACCGTCGGCCCGAACTGGCGCTGGCCATGGCCACGTCAAGCGGCGCAGTGGCGAGGCCCAAGGCCGCATTGAGGAACATTTCGCCCCCGGTCGCTTCTTCGCCCACGGCGGCGGCACCGGCAAGCGCACCACCAGCACCACCAGCAGCCTGGGCCGTGCCCTCGACAGCGATATTGCCCAGCTTCCCACCAATGCCACGGGCAGCAAACGGAATGGGCAGCATGCCGCCCAGGGCGTTCACGGCGGCTTCTGCCACGGTGCGCTTGAGGCTGTAGGCGTAGGACTGATCGATATCGCCGGTTTTCTTGTAGCCCTCGGCCAGGTTCTCACCTGCACCACCAGCAATGCCCGCCCCGAAGTTCACGCCACCAACCACGATTGCTTTCTCGGCGGCCCGCTGGGCAAAGGTGCTGGCCAAGCGACTGACCGCAAAGTTCTTCACCGGCTGGGCGGCAATGCCACCAGCACCACCGCCCACCAACAGGCTTGGCAACGCTTCGGTCAAAGCGCTGCCGATCAGCCCAGGGTTGCGCAAGGCATACATGCCGGTATCAGCCGCCGCGCTGCCAAAGCCTGCACCGCCTGCCCGGGCCTGATCGAACACCTGGCCAGCGAAGGCGATACGCTGGTCACGCGGCATGGCCATGTAGCCCTCTACGGCGCTGACCACGTTGTTTTCGCTTTGCCCGGTGTAGTTCGGTTCATCCGTGCCATTGCGATCAAGGGCGCTTTGCGGGGCCAGCATGTTGACGAAGAAGCCGCCGACCGACGAAAGCGAGCGGTCCAGCAGGTTGGCAGCAGCCTCACCCGCCAACCCGATCTGGCCAATACCACGGGAAAGAGCGTCACCGGTACCCGTTGAGTGCTGCTGCCCCGATTCCTTGACGAAGCTATCAAAGGCCCCCTCAACGTTCGACAGCGCGTCGATATCGTCATGCGCCACGCCGGCATTGTTCGGGTCGGTCAAAAACTTGTTGGTGACCGGGGCGCGACTCAGCAAGGCGTCATAGTCCACAGCGTCCAGCTTGGCCTTGCGCTCAATCTCCAGCCGGTTGCGCGATACCATTTCCGGCGGCAGGCCGGTCAGTTCAGCCAGGCGCTGGATATTGGCCTGCTCGTCCGGGTTGGTGTCAGCGACATAGCTCAAGGCGGTGCGCGGATTTGGCAGGTCCCGCCGGCGTTGAATCGCTGCGTCGTATTTGTTGGGCTCGGCGGCGCCCTGCTCGCCGGTACCGGAGAGCAATTCGTCGTAACGATTCATTGGTTTGCCTCATTGAAAAGACGAAGGATGTCGGCGTCGTTGGGCTTCTGGCCGTGGCGCTTCATGGCCTCGACAATCTGCTGGTGCTCATCTGGCGGGATCTGCTTGATATCCCGGACGATCACCTTGTCACCGTCCTGGCGTTCAAAAGTTCGGCGCTTGGAGGTCCACTGTCCGAGGTTCCACCAGTTGCCACTACCGTCCACATCCCCCTGGATGAATGCCCGGTCAACGACCTTCTGCACCTGGTCGGGGGTCGCCTTCTTGCCTTGGTCCTGTTCCAGGGCGCGAATCTGCGTGTCGACGTACCGGCGGGCAGCGGCCACAGACTTGGCGTCGCGCTTGCCTGCCTTGGCTTCTGGATCAATGCCAGCCACACGCAACGCCTCTTTGAATATGTTGTCGTTGCTGCCAATGGACGATGTGGCCTCGGCGCCCTTCTCGCGCCGATCCTGCTGAAGCTTCGTCAACTCCTGGAAGTCGGTGTCGGAAAGCTTGGCGCGCATCCCCAATAGATTCAGCTCGTTGCCGCTGACAATCTCGTCGCGAGCCCGGTAATAGACCTCCTGGTCTGTTGGGCGGCCTGGCTTGTAATCCATGATCTGCTTGCGGCCTTCGGCGGGCAGCGCGGCCCAGGTGGCGGCCGGGATCGTGTCCCAGCTATTGCCCTGCAACACCACATCCCATGCGGACTCCAGGTTCTGCGCATCCTGCTGCTTACGCTGTTCGGCTTGCCAGTCAATGCGCTGCTTGGCGGCTTTCAACGCAATAGACTTCTGGTCGGCGGTCAGATCGTCACGCGCATCAATGGCCTGTGCTACCTGGCCAAAGCTGGGTTCGTGAGTCTGCAATGCCTTGCCCAGCACCTTTTCGGTGTATTCGCGGGTTTCTTTGAATGGGATCTTGTCCAGGAACTCGGCCTGGCTGATTTCACCGGTGCGCGGGTCACCCAGCTTGAGCTTGCTTGCGTTCTTGCCGGTGGTGTTGGTGCCGTTGATCCAGTCGTTAACCATGCCTGGGCCAGCGTTGTAGGCGGCCACAGCCAGCGCTGGCGACTTGAAATCGTTGGTCAGCTTCTGAAAATAGGCTTGGCCAAGCTGACGGTTGTAGTCCGGGTCATTGCGAAAGCGGTTCTCGTCCCATTCAACACCGGCAAGCTTTGCCGCTTCTGGCCCGGTGCTGGGCATGATCTGAGCGGTACCAATGGCGCCACGGCTCGACGTCATCGGTTGGCCGTTGCGGTCAAACTGCTTGCCGCCGCTTTCCGCCTGGAGGATTGAAGCAAACACACGGTTATCCTGGCTGCTGACATCCTGAACGGCCTGGCTGCCCACACTGACACCAACCTGGCGATCAATAAGCGGCTTGAGCATTGAGGCCGCCCGGAGCTGCGCGTCGGCGGTCATGCTGACAGCGTTGTCCATGAAGTATTGCTTTGCCTTCATCGGGTCACGCGCAGCCAGTTGTTCAATCACTGCCGCATTAAGCCGGGTGTTCGCCTCCAGGCGTTTCTGTTCAGCAAGTTCAGGCGGAAGGCCCTTGCGCTGCGCCTCAGATCCTTCCACCACATTCATCTTGGCTTGGTAGTAGGCGAGCTGTTGCGGGTCGTTGGCGTACAGGGCGGCGCCCTGGATGGCACTCAGGCGCTGCCCTTCGGCCGTGTCGTCGTAATGCTGTTCCCGTTGGGCGAACTCGTATTTGTTCAGTTCGTTGGACAGTGAGTTACGGCGGCTGGCGACAATCTGTGCATACCGCGCTTTCTGCTGTTCACTGGTCAGGGTCTCGGCAATCTTGACCTGCGCCTCTTCGAACTGGCCCAGCGTCTGGTTGGTGATATCGAGCGCAGCCCCGCCCTTACGCGTGTACACGCCGCCTTCCGGGTTGAACATGGTGTTCTGCTGCCACTCGGTCAGCTTGCGATCAGCATCCATGATCGAGGCGGTATCAGCCTGTTCCCTGGACTTGTTGGCCAGGATTTCCGCGCCACGCTGAAAGCTCTGCAAGCCCTGGGCAATCGAGGTGGTATCAGGTGCTACACCCTGCAGCTGAATGGGCCGGGTGGGCTGCTGCTGGACCTGCGCCGTGTCGTATGTCGGTACCCGTGGCATTAGCGAGCCCCCGCGAATGAACCGAATGCACTACCCAGGCCGCCCAGGATGGAGCCCATAGCGGCGGTCTTGCCGTTCTGCACGGTCTGGTTGGCATTGAGCAAGTCTTGCTTGGCCTGTACGCGGTAACCGTAAGCCTCGCGGGCGGCGTTGTTCTGGATAGTCAGGGCGTCCAGCTCGCCGAGCATGGCGGTATCGTCTTGCAACTGGGCAGAACTGCCGCTGTTCACGTCGATTCCGTTGGCCGCCTGCACGCTGCGCTGGGTGCCTACTGCCTGGCCGGTGCGAACGCGCTGCCAATCCGCCGAGGTGTTGCCGGCGTTGATAGCTTCGTTAGCGGCCTGAGTTTTGAAAGCGGCGTTTTGCGTCAAAATTCCCGACTGAAATACGCCGCTTTCCTTTTGCCCTTGGGCCTGCATCATGCTGCCGGCCATGCCAATGGCGACGGGGATCAATGCCATCCAGCACATGGTTATTCCTCTCGGTTCAGGGTGAAGGGGTAGAACGGCAGGCGCTTGGGCCCATACGGGACGGCCTCGCCGAAGTCGAAGCCAAGCCATTTTAGCCAGCGAATGGCCGAGGTGTTGCGGGCGTCTACGTAGTTGATGAGGTGGCGGTGCCGGGTAAGCATCCCTTGCACCTCGGGCTTGCAGACCTTGAGGAATGCACGGGCGTAGCGCTCTACGTGGGTTGTGCTGATCAGCCAGGGCACGCCGACCGATCCAAGAAGGCTGTGCACCGCATCCCCAAAAACGGCAACGATGTGGCCGTCAACCACGATCTTGCGTGCATTGAGGCTGTCGTTGATGCCGGATAACAGCTCACGTTCCAGGGATACGCCGAGCCCTTCGACAATCTCGTCGATATCGGCCTGGCGCACGTCACGCAGGATCGCCGGGATATCCTCGGGCTCAATGGGCAAAACGTCAGCGACCGCCAATGGTCACCTCCGGGATCACCGCCAGCACGGATAACGGCAGCGGGTCAGCCTGCCGGATAAATACCCGGCCCTTGCCCTGCCAGTCGTTGGATATAGAGATTTCCGCTTGCCCGGTGAGCAGCTCAATAGGCGACTCGTAGTCATCCCGGCCGGTTTTATGTGGGTAAAGGTGGTTTTTGTCCTTGCCGGCGAAGATGCCCCGCGATTCCTCGACCAGAACGATCAAGCTGTTGACGGCGATCTTCTTGTCTAGCACCGTCTCATTGGCGTTTTTTAGCTCCAGGTCGAGGGTTTCCATGTCGGATATGTATTGCAACCCTACGTGGGCGATGCCCGCGGCTTCCTGCAATGCAACGGAGCCGCCTGTAACAACACGCTGGGGGTGCACGCTGCCATCGGCCAGGATTGAAACGGTCTTGCCTTCAAGGTGGCCCAGGCCGGACAGCGTTTTGACCTGGCGCGCCCATTTAGAAACTGGGACGCCGCGTAACGATTCGGGACATATGATCAGCAACTTGACCGTGACCACGCTGGGGCTGGTGTAGCCGACCACCTCAACCCTGACAATTTCTGTAGCTGGGTCGCCGTTCTCGTCGATCACCTGGCGCTTCAACGAGTAATCGACGCCCACACTCCCCGCCGCGAATGGGGTGTGGCCGACCGCCGTCATGGTGACCACCTCGGGAAACTTCCAGGTTGTACCGCCGGATAAGGTGAAGGTCTTGGCCGCGTCGGTGTTGCGCCCGTCATAGGTCAGGCCGCAATCAACAAAGAAGGCGTCTTCAATGCTGGTGATCTGCCGGCTGGCCATGCGCTCGATATAACGCTTCTGCACGCCGTTGATGTTGCGGCGCACCACCATATACAGGACATCTTCCTGGCCTTCCGGGATGCAGGCGATCGACTCGACGAACCCGTCAGTGTCATGCCAATGCCAGCCCACCAGCTGCTGTTCGGGGATGTAGGTTAGGCCCAGTAGCACACCGTCATCGCGCACGTACCAGACAATCGAGTCCGGCACCTTCTGATATGCAACGTTGGTCAACGCCTTGCCCTTGAAGAGGTGGGCGCTGAACAGCGTCAGATCGTCAGCGGCGAACCCGTCAGCGTTCAGTGAGTACCCGAACGACGACACCCGGTTGCCTCGCGCCTGGACGTATACGGCGCTATTGCCTACCACCACGGGCGGAACGATTGACGAACCGTCGTAGCCCTCTGGAACGGCCTGCACGGTCTTTGCCGACAAACCTGTGTCACCGCCCGAAATGGTGAACTCTGCGCCCGTGGTGAGCGCCAGCAGCTTACGCAGCCCCAGCAGATGGCGAACCCGGTTCACCTTGTTGCTGCTCAAGGTGAAGGTAATAGCGTCATCATCCTTGTTGGGGACGGAATAGCCGAAGTTCTTGAAAAGGCCGGTCTTGCTCGTCCACACAGTCTGTGGCTGCAAATTGCTACCGGCGAATATCAGGCGCTGCTGGTAATACACCACGGCGCCCGGGAAGTTACCGGCGCCGACAAAGGGGTCGTTGCCGTTCGGTGGTGTGTCGGTCTTGACGGCCGTGATGTTCTGGTCCGTGAAGGTGGTGCCGGTGGCGCGCCCGATGAATCCGTAGATCCCGGCGCCGGCGTTGTCCTTGTAGATGATGTAGTACGTCGCACCGGTAACGGCGGACCAGGTGATGGTTGCTGACGCAACGTCTGTGTGGGTCGTGACGGGGTTAGACGTGGCAGGCAGGGACTCATCCAAGGTGTTGCCGTCATCCAGCACGGCGGTGACCTGGTAGCGCCAGGTTTGCGCCGTGCCAGTGCCGCCACCACTTACGGCCGTGGCAGATGCCGGAGCGGCAATGCGCGGGGCCAGGTTGATATCGGCGGTGGTCCAGTTGTCGTGGGCCAAGCGGTTCAGTTCACGCGGCTTGTATCCTGGCTGCGCGAACGTCATCACGTCAGCAGACTGGGTGTAATTCAGGGATGCCAGGTCATATTGCGTGTACGGCATGGCCAGTTCGAAGGGCGTACCGATGCTGGGGCCTGCGCTGTACAGCACCTGGCCACCGTCCTTGATAACCCGCATGTTCAAGTCGCCAAACGCCAGGATGTAGGTCTGCACGTCGTTGAACTGGAACGGGACCAGGCGGCAAAGCTTGGTCGAATCCTTTACCTCGGCCACGAGGCGCGTGCCGGCACGGTTACGCACGCCACCGTAGGGCATGACCATGAAGTTGCGGCACAGCTTGAGGCCCGTGTAGTAGCGGGCAATGTCGGTACGTGCACTGGCAGACGGCGAAAGCTCGCCCGCCGCGAAGGTCGGTTGAAGTATCCCGCTCATGCTCGCACCGTAATGAATTCAGATTCAGGCTCGGGATCGTCCTGGGATTCCTCAAAAGCAGAACCCTCGGCGATGGTCAGCGCCACTTGATATTGCTGGGCAGCGAACTGTTGCAGGTCAGGCTTGGAACTGAGCGGCAAAGCCAGGTCCATCGCCAGGCGCCAGGCCAGCGCGTCAGCAAACTGAGGGTCGAAGAACGTGGAGTCCTCGACCTTGAAGGTGAAGCGGCACGCAGCCTCAGGCTGGTCTGTGTGAATTACCCGACCGCCGGCGTCGTAACCAATTCTGTATGGGATCTGCAGATCGCTGGTGAGCGAGCGGCGAAACCCTGGCTGTACGATGTCACGCACTTGCAGGCAGTTGGCCGGATACCGATAACGGTAAGCCCAACCAGGCGCAGGACTGCCCAGGCTTGCCAGTGCAACTACGGATTCCGCGAATGGCCAGGGAAACGCCTGCAACACCAATTCACGAAGCGGGGCGTAGAACACACGGCACAGTTCGGCCGCTTTGCTCTTTTCCGTGAACGAAACTATCGGTTGCGTGTGTGCAACCCGCGACAGCGCCATGTTGCAAATTTCTACGTCGCTGGACATTCGGGAACCTCAGAAAAAGAAAAAGGCCCCGAAGGGCCCGTAAGGTGTGTTGCTGGTGATCAGGCGTCTGGCAGTCCGTTGCCGTTGGTGTTGTCCTGATCGTTGTCATCAGCGTCCTGCTGGATGGTTGGCCCAACAACTTCGCCACCTGCGTTCAGTCGGGCAGCTTCCGCTTCCGCTTCCGTCTTGCTGCCGATGAAATCGCCAACCCGCTGGTCCTTGTCGTCCTTGACCACGTACTTGCCAGCAGCGCCACGGGCGGCAACGTATCCCAGGCCAAAACCGCCAGCGTCCTGCTGGATGGTTGGAGCCTTCACAGCCCCCAATTCCTTGAGATTGCTGCCCGGGCTATCAATCTCCAGCACGACAGTTTCTTTGGGCTCATAGAGTCGGCCGTTGATAAACGACCGCTCAAGCACCTCATAGCGCTTAGACATTGGTCTGCACTCCAGCAACGATGCCGGCGGTTACCTTGCCCAGTGTTGGGGCGGTGCCGGTCACGGTGTAATTGAGGCGCAGGAAGCGTTCGGTTTTCTGCGGCAGGGTGACGACGGGGGTCTGATAACCCAGTTTCAGGTCGGCCAGCGGGACCACCACCGAATACAGTGAGCGAGGCGAACTGAAACCAGAGTTGTCATCGGTCTGTAGCTCGATGGTGAGGCTGGTCAGGGTGTTGAACGCTTCAACAACCTGAATGACCAGGGGAATGTCACCGCCGCGGCCTACGTCCTTGTTGTCGCCACGGTCGATAACGTCGGTCGAAGCTGCGGAGGCAGTGATTGCCTGGGCGTTCGACATGAGCAGCTTTGCGTCGAAAAGCATGATGGTCTCTCCTGAATAGGGGAAATCCACGCAGTCGTTAGACTACGCGGGCTTCGGTGTTGAGGATGGCGTCGATGCGCTTGATTGGGATGCCCAGGAACTCTGGGATCTTCTTGCCGCCGTACTCGCCCAGGGTGAGGTTGACGTTTTTGGAGTTCATCGCCTGTTTGTGCAGCCACGACTGGATAGTGCGGTTGGCATAGATGATGGTCCGGCCTTCGCCCTGCTCCGGGTTGTCGATGCGATACAGAGCATCAATCATCAGATCGATGATATTCGCGCCGGTCGCACCATCACGGGTCAACTGGGTGACATCGATGTTCGCAATGCGGGCATTTGCGCGCCAGTCACGAACGGACATACCGATATCCCACTTGAAGTGATCGCGATACGCCTCGAAGTCGCCGCCGTTATCAGCACGGGCGGTTTGCTGGCCCAGGAACTTGTGCTGAAAGCCCGCCACGCTGCCTTTCGGATACAGCAGGTGGGTAGACATCTCGCCCCAGGTCACAAACCAGATGGAGGTGTTGGTGGAGCCGGTGCCACCCGCATCGACGATGTTGGCGCCAGACTCTGCCGACTTATCGTTGTAGCGCGGCGCCAGGCCCAAAAACGCCTGAGGCTCTGCCTGAGTGTTGCCGTAGATCATGTAACGGGCGGCTTTGTTGTTGAAGCCCTGCAACTTGGCCATGTTTTCGGAGGTGCGGAAAGCATCGGCGTTACCGCTCAGGTCAGCCAACGCCTTATCGACCAGGCCGTAGTCTTCCATCATGCCGGTGGTATCCAGCACGGGCACGGTGGTTGATTTGCTTGGCTGAATGCCTTGGTTGAACATGCGCCAGGTTGGCTCGGGGATACCGGAACGCATGGTGGTCTTGTGCTTGGAGCCATCGTTGCACTCCTGGTACTCGGCGTCTTGAAGAATGTCGTTACGCTTAGCCATCAGCTCAACGATCTTCATGACCTTTTTGGTGCTGTCTTCCCTGTTGAACTTATCGATCAGGGTCGGCATGGTGGAGGTAAGGATGCCCATCTGTGTATCTCCTACGGTTTATGAATGCCTTAGCTGAAGGCGTCAACAATGGTCATTTCTTTGGGTGCATTGGTCTGGCTACCCGGCATGACGAACTTGTCCTCCGAGATAGCCGCGCTGATGCGGTGGCAGAACTTGAACAGCGCCGGGTGGTTGCCCAGCCCGGAGGTATTCAGCAACTCGGTCAATGCCGGGTCACCGAAGGACTGAATGACCTTGATAGCGCTGGCTACGCTCTTGTCGTAGTTCTCACCGCCAATTTCAGGGTCGCTCTTGATTTCTGCAGCCCAGTCCTTGGCCTGCTTGGTGACGGCGGTCTGGTATAGCTCGGCCTGCTTGCTCGCCAGTTGCGATTGGAAGTCGATGAGCTGCTGGGCCTTGGCCTGCGGGATGTTCAGTTCCTTGGCCAGGTTCTTGAACTCGCCTAGGATTTCCACATCCATCTCCATGCCTTCTGGCAGGGTGAAGTCCTCGTAGACTTCGGGCGCGCTGGTTTCGGCCTTGAGCTTCGCGGCTGCATCGGCGTCTTGCTGGATCTGCTCAGGCGTTTTGGTTTCGGATTCGGTTGCGGCTGTATCGGTTGCGGCTGTAGCTGCGGCAGGCGTCAGAGTGGTGGTGGTCGTTGCCGCCTCGGCGGCTGTCTCGGTGGTGGACGCCGCAGCAGTCTCACCACCACCAGTAGTGCTTGCTTCCGCCTCGCTCATGTACACGCGGCCAAGCAGCTTCATCATCAAAGGGCTCATTCATCTGTCTCCTGGGGTTGTTCAGCAATCGGCTTTGGCGCGTTCTCGGCAGCCATGACCGCGTACAGCGATGGGGTCAGGTCGTTGACCTGGCTCAAAAGAAGAAGGCCAACATTGCGTTGGCCTTCGTTGAAGTTCGTGATTGCGTCGGTGGGGCCTATTGAGCCTTGGAAAATCCTGCAATGGCCCAGGGTTCGCCACATGAAGCGGCGCCCTCGGCTGTCGTCCATCAGCCACTTGAAGTCGGCGATGTCCTGCAATTCCTGCTCGGTGGGCTCCTGTCGTTCGGTCATCACATCGCCCCTACAAGCGCGGTCAGGGCGTTATCCCCTCCAGTGTCGGTCTGGCTAAGCGCCTGGGCGCCCTGGATGACGCTTCCCAGCTCCTGCTGCATCTGCTGGTTTTGTTGCGCTTGGGCACGCTGCTCGCGGATCTGAGCAACCATGTCATCAGCCCGTACCAGCGTTGGGGGCACGCCGATCAGTTCAAAGTATTGGCGCATGGCTTCATCGGAATCGAGCAGGTCCAGCGCTTCGGTGCTTTGGGTGACGGTGGCCACGGTGCCGGCGAACCCAATAGCGCGCTCGATGCTGGATACGCCAATGGCCTTCTGTGCCTGAGCCAGGATGCTGGTGAACTCGATGCGCAGATCCATGTTCGCCAGTTCTTTCGGCGGCGGCGGCAACAGTGGCGCACCCGGCAACATGCCAGTCCAGCGCGGAATCGATTGCTCCAGCATCTGGTTGAAGTACATATCAACCAGCGGGTCTAACAGGTCATCGGTCTGGCGCTCCAGCACTGGCCCGAGCATCAGCAGCTTCTCTTCCTTGCGGGTGGCAATCTCGTACGCGGTGCGCACGCTGTCCATTTGGCTGATCATCAGGAACAGATCGACGAAGAACGCGGTGTCGATGATCGAGCTGTCAGCGGCAATCTCACCACGCAATTGGCCGAGCCATGCAGGCTGAACCTCATACAGCGGCGCGAACTTGGCCCCAACCTGCATATCGTTCAGGTAGGTGATGCTGCCCGGCAGGATCGAGGCGCGTTGATTCTTGAGGCTGGCCGGCGCACCCATTGGCGGGCGCACGCCCTTCTCCAGCAGTTCGGCCTTGCGGCGCTCCATCAGCTGGATGGCCTTGGTGGTGCCGATACACATAGAGCCGGGGCCGGAGCCATACACATCCTCGCCCAGCACGTCCCAGCGCGGCGCCATGACTGGGAACACCTTGAACCCGGATTCACGCAGCATCGAATCCTTGTCGCCGCTCTTTTCCCAGTGCACGGACCGGAACGGCATGTTGGTGTTGTCCTTGCGCCCCTTCTCGCGGGTGTCGTTGGGTTCGATGCCATGGCAGATGTCTACCCAGGCGTCCGGCTTGCTGGTCAGCAGGTTGCGCGCCGTGGTGCTCATCTTGTCTTTGCCGAACTGCTGTTCCATCTGGCGGGCAGTCATGCGGAAGTCGCGGTAGAGGGTGTCCACCTGGTTGCGGCTGTTGTTGGCGAGCATGTAACTGCCGATAGCCAGGGGGTACGAGCGCAACAAATCGCTGTCGTCCGGCATTACCACCATCGGCGCGGTACCGAAAATGCCTTCTTCGCTGTAGCGGTTGGGCAGAACGCTGTACAGGTTCGACCTGGCCATGACTTCGCGCATGGACGTCTCGGCGGCGTAAAGCCAAGCCTTGACCGGTCCATAAGCCATCAGGCCAGGATCAGGCGTGCCGAACTTCACCCAGGGCGATGCAGGGTTGGTCATGCCGGTGTGCATACCGGCGCCAAGCGTGCGGGCCGCAAACGTCGCTTGCGGGTTGATGATCTTCTGATCGCGGCGCTTGCCGTCGTTGGTGTCGGTGTTGTTCCAGCGGCCAGAGCGCGGGCTGATGAAGTCGCCTAGCTCTTTCCAGTCGGGCAGCCAGTTGCTGTCGCGCTCGCTCTTGAGAGCGGTGTAGCGCTTCTCGCAGCGTTCGCGCAGGGAGTCGGTCAACTTACACCCCCAACAGCGTTTTCTGGCTGGTATTGGCACCGCCAAGCACGCCAGACGAACCGGTCAAGATGGTCCCGTTCTGGCCGGATTGGGCCAGGCGGCGCTTGCGTTCAGCCTCTACAGCGGCCTGCACTGAGTCGCTGGAGGTGGTCGGTGCTGCACCTGGTGACGTTGAGCCTGCCGCTTCGGCCGCTGCCTTTGCCGCTGCCTTCTCGCGCTCGGCCTTGTTGAACATGCCGGTGTTCTCGCCAAACATGTTCGGCAAGCCCATACCTTCAAGCAGGACGTCACCGCCGCGCAACGGGTCGAGCTTGACCACCTTGTTCACAAGTTTTTTGATTCCGCTTCCACACATGGTCAGTTACTCGCGTAAGGGTCGTATTCGGATTCAAGGCCGTTGTTGCTGGCACCGGAACCGCCGTATTCGTTGTATTGGCTTTTCATCACCGGCATGGCGTACGTAAGCGCCAAGGCGTCACCGTCGTCCGGGGAGATACCCAGGCGCTTCTTGATGTCGTCCTTCTTCTCCAGGGCGATCTGGTCGCTGGAGTTGTGCGTGTACATCGGCGAGGTCAGCTCGGCTTCAAGCTCTTCGTTGCTGTCAATGGCCAGGCCCGCACGTAATGCCTCGCGCATCTGCCACCACATGTATGTGCGCATGTTCGCGTAGTGCCGGTCTGGCGCCCTGCTGGCGAAGTTGACATCAATGATTACGATGCCCGGCAGCAAGCGGCGCAGTTGATCAGCAACTGGGCCGCCAACGCCGGTAGCGTCAACGAACACCGCATCCGGCCGATGCTCCATCACCACTGTGCACACCTTGGCGATGAACACCGTGGTGTTGCGGGTTTCGCTTCCTGGAATCTTGATTGGCTTGATGGACTTCGCGTCCAGGCCGCGCCGGAACCTGATCACATTGTTGTCAGCACCGCCCCGGGCGATGTCGATACCGCAGACCAGGGCGTCGTCCATGCCGTAGACCGCTTCACGCTTCATCGCGTCAGCAACCCAGTCAGTCGGGATCAGTTGCAATTCGGAAGCCCTCGGGAACATGCCGCGTACACGGATGCGGAAAAAGTCGCTGTCCTCGCCGTAGTCCTGCTGCCACTTGGCGATTTGCGTTTTGTTGGTACCTTCAACCGTGCGGCTATCAACCTGGCGGTGTCCCCAGCGGTGTTTGTACCGTGTGAAGCAAGCCCGGAAGCGGCCGGTGGTTTTGGTCGGGTTACCGAAGGCAGCCCAAATGATTTCGGTGTTCTCGTCGGTAAGCGCACCTTCGGCCACTTCCCACACCAGGTCAGCAATGGCTGATGCCTCGTCGAATACCAGCAGAAGGCGCTTGCCCTCGTTGTGCAGGCCGGCGAATGCCTCGGTGTTGCTCTCCGACCAGGGCACCGCGTCCACACGCCAGTTCTTTTCATGCTCCGGGTCAGTGCTGATCAGCGCCGTGGCCGTGATCCGGAACCAATGCGAGGTGATGGAAAGCCGGTTCCACTTCGCCACCTCGGGCCAGGTCTTGGTCCTGAGCTGGGTTTCCGTGTTGGCAGTGACAACGCCGCGTGCATCGACGCAGGTGTCAACGCACCACTTGATCAGCCAGGACACCAGGGCAGATTTGCCGATCCCGTGGCCGCTGGCAGTGGCTTCGTGGATTACCTCGCCCAGGTCCTTGGCACCGGCGCGTAACTTCTTGCCGATGGAGTCGAGGACTTCAATCTGCCAATCACGCGGGCCGGTCTTGTTCGCCAGCTCGGTGCCAGGCTCGCCCCATGGGAAGGCGTACCAGACATATCCAAGCGGGTCTTGAGCAAACGAAAGTATGTCCTCGACCAACTGCTGCTCAAGGTCAACCGTTGCTGGCTCGCTCACGTGCTTTAGCCATCCGCTCAGAAAGGGTGTGGGTTACGTTTACTTCCACCTGTTCACGGAAGGCGCTGACTGCTACATGCTTGCCGAGCAGTTCAAGATTCTTGACCTTGTCCGGCCACTTGATCTTTTTCATCAGGCCGACCATCGATCGATCTTCGCCCGAACCTTCGAACATCTCGGCGATATCGAAGCCGACCAGATACTGGCGCCAACCCTTCGGCCATTCCGACAAAGGCTTGAAGCTCATGTCATCGCGCAGGATGTCCAGCACGTCGAGTTGATCAATCTCGACCAGGCGATTCAGTACGTAGTCAGCATTGATCTGCACACGCTTGCTGCGAGAATCCATCGCTTCCTTGATGGCCTGGGCAATTTGAGGTTTTTTCAGGTTCTCATCGCCTATCTGACCGGCCGTCCTTTTGCTGTACCCCGCCCTGATAGCGGCCTGGGTTGCATTGAGGTCAATCAGGTACTCATCAACGAATAGGCGCTGTTTTTGTGTCAGTGCCATGGGAATACTTACTCGCCAGCCAGTTCAGGCTTTTCAGTAGAGGGATCACCCTCCACGACTGGAGCAGTCACAACAGGGACAACCTTGAGCCATTCGAATGAACCGAAGATGGCTACAACTACGCCACCCTCACCAATAAGGCGCAGTTCGTCGCCCTGGGTGAACGTGACAGCCAGCACTTCGTGGACTTCGCCAGCGGACTTGATGTGGTACTTAATCATTTGGATGCCCTCATGGCGCTGTAGGAGCGTTCACAGGCGAATCCGGCCCGGCGACTTGCGTCAAGCGCTGCTGCCAGTTCGCCCGCATGGTTGTCAGCTTCTGTGCGCAGCTCGGCGAGCAAATCGGCAAGGTCGTCGATTGTCTTGCCTCTTGCGGCAAGGCGGGCACGTAGGGCGGCGCGGTCGGCAAGCAGGCTGGTTTGTTGCTCGCGCAGGCTGACACCCACAGCAACAAGCTCAGCAGCGTAAGCGTCATCGCTGATCTTTTGATTGGCTGCATCGGTGCGTACCTGGTCAATTTCTCGTTGGCGTTGCTGTTCGGTCTGGCGGGCCTTCTCGCTGGCTTCCTGGGCCTGGGTAGCGATGCTGGCCACGTAGTCCGCGTGATCGGTCTGCGCATTGTCCAGGCGGTGCGTCTGGATACCCGCCACGATCACCAGCAACGCAATGGCGGCGATCAGGTAGCGATTCATTGCGCAGCCATGCACTTGGCGTGGCGCTCTAACTGGCGAGCCCAGACGCCGGCGCAGCGCTTGTTACCCGGTGTCGAGCAGTCGAAGCCAGCGGCATAGCGATACTTGAGCAGGTCATTGCAAGCCTGGGCGTAGTTGCCGGCCAGCAGGTCACGGCGCGGCGAACCCTTAAGCCAGGTGCCAATGCCGTACTGGCCTACAAAGTCCATGTACAGATCGAATTCGGCCTGGTACAGCTTCACGCCCGGGAGCGATGCGGCGAACTGCTTTTCCGCCTGGCTGTTCAGGTTGCGGGCCAGCACTTCGGCGCGGGCCGGGGTGATCGTGTCGCCAATGCGGACTGGCTGGCCGTCTTCGTAGCGTGTCGAGCCATGGCCGATGGTGGGTACATCGCCCTTGGTGGGGATCACAGCGACCTGGGTGTAGCCCTCGCTTGCCTGCCAGGTGGCGAAGCCGGCCGCACTCAGGCTCAGCGCCGCGACGGCGATGCGCTGGCGAATGACGGGGTTCATGCCCGCGCCCGCTCTTTCAGGGCTTCCAGGCGCGCAGCGCTTTCGATGGACTCGCGGCGATCCTTGCGGACCTGGAAGAACAGATTGATCAGCAGGCCCACCACCGCGACCGCCACACCAGCAATACCTATCCAGTTGACTTGCGACAGCCAGCCAACCATGCCAGCAGCACCGCCAACCAACATGCCCTTATTGGCCACTGACGCACCCACCACCTCTACGATGCTCTCGGGCGTCGGGTTGGCCATGTTTCTACTCCTGTCCGGGGCTGCCATACGGGCCTCCAGATACGAAAAAGCCCCGGCAAATGCCAGGGCTCAGGGATGAATTACGAACACAAAAAAGCCCGGCTCAATGGCCAGGCTTGGTTCAAAGCGGTAAAACCGCAATCTGGCGCTAATGTGCCATTACTGTGTTAACACGTCAATGATTTACCCATTTCGATTTCGGCGGCAGTTCGGACGATAACGCGCCGCACGGCGTCTGCGGGATCACCCAACACCAACTGCTCAACGACGTACAGCTCGCCGTCACTACCGAAGTAATCAATCTGCACGCAATGATCCCCGTCGAAAGCAACGTCCAAGCTGAGCGCCACCATCAGGCGGAAAGCATCGCCGTCATCAGTGAGCGGATTCCATGTACCAGTAGTTCCGCGTTGGGGGTCGTACCATCCAACGTTATGTCCATCGAATGAAGCGGGCGACATACCAGCAGCCTTTGCCGCCAGTTCCATCAGCTCCTGGTCATTCATGCCAGCATACTCCCACGGATAAGCGCGGCTGTTTGAATCAGCGGCGCGTTCATAACGGAAACAAGTCGCGCAGCGAACACCGCCTGATCCAATTCGAACTGGGCCCTTTGCTTCTTGAATTTTGCATCCTGCAAAAGCAACTCCTGGAAGCGTTTCTGGTTTTCGATGTAATCGTTCATGCCGCCATCCTCATGTCCAAACACGCCTGAACGTAATTGTTCCCAGCGATGATCATTTCGCGCACTTTCAAACGAGTCAGGTCGAGCATATTGCCAACACCCTGCATTGTCATGCCAGTGCAGTAGTAAAGCCTCATGCAATCCGCTGTAGACGGGTAGCGCTTCCACAGCGTTGCAACCGCCCCATCGATCATCAGCGCATCATCATCGCTTATCGCGGCCGGCAGATTCTTGGTGATTTGCTCTACGTTGTCGCGCATCAGGGCATACAGAGGGGAAATACCATAGCCAGGGACGCCGGCACCCTGCCACACCCACCGACCCCACTGGGTTAGAAGCTCTTCGGCGTCATAGTTCATGCTGCAGCCCTCTTGAGCTCTCTGGTCTTTGCCCGGTATTCGGCGGTCATCGCCTTCAGCTCATCCACGGTGTATCTCTTTGCCTCATGAGGACCTTCAAGCCATGCCACCTTTTCCTCGCCAATTCTCTGTAGGAGCGAGATTCGGTAATTGATGAGGTTTCCCGAGAGGTGGTTATTGCACGGGGCGCACTGCTTCCAGGCGTTGAGCGGTTCAAACC
>NZ_JAEKCY010000031.1:0-56469 GCF_016405475.1 Pseudomonas sp. MF6767
GAAACGAAAAAACCCGCTTTCGCGGGTTTGATCTGAATTTGGTGCCCAGGAGAAGACTCGAACTTCCACGACCTTGCGATCACCAGCACCTGAAGCTGGCGTGTCTACCAATTTCACCACCTGGGCAGCATCAACAGCGTTGCCGTCGTCGATGGCGCGCACTATACGGAGCGATATTTGAGCTGTAAACCCCTGCCATGAAAAAAGCCTGGAAAATTTCGCCAGTGGTCGTGCAAGGTGCGCGCCGGGGGTCGCAAAGGGCTTTTAAACGCTTGTTGATACCTGAAATTTCCCGTTTCAATACGCGTATGCCAAACTAACCCGCATATAGACAAGGTGAAAACTCTCTAATGGCCGATTGGCAGTCCCTCGATCCCGAGGCCGCTCGTGAAGCGGAAAAATATGAAAACCCTATTCCTAGCCGCGAACTGATCCTGGCGCACCTCGCCGATCGTGGTTCGCCTGCTAGCCGTGAGCAACTGGTTGAAGAATTCGGTCTGACCACCGAAGACCAGCTCGAAGCCCTGCGCCGCCGTCTGCGTGCGATGGAGCGCGATGCTCAATTGATCTACACCCGTCGTGGCACTTACGCGCCGGTCGACAAGCTGGACCTGATCCTGGGTCGCATTGCCGGCCACCGTGACGGCTTCGGCTTCCTGATCCCGGACGATGGCAGCGACGACCTGTTCATGAGCCCGGCGCAAATGCGTCTGGTGTTCGATGGCGACCGTGCCCTGGCGCGGGTTTCTGGCCTCGACCGCCGTGGTCGTCGTGAAGGCGTGATCGTCGAAGTGGTGTCCCGCGCCCACGAATCCATCGTCGGCCGTTACTTCGAAGAAGGCGGCATCGGCTTCGTTGTGCCGGATAACCCGAAGGTCCAGCAGGAAGTGCTGATCACCCCGGGCCGCAATGGCGCCGCGAAGGTCGGCCAGTTCGTCGAGGTGAAAATCACCCACTGGCCTACTGCGCGCTTCCAGCCCCAGGGCGATATCGTTGAAGTGGTCGGCAACTACATGGCGCCGGGCATGGAAATCGACGTTGCCTTGCGCACCTACGATATCCCTCACGTCTGGCCTGAGGCCGTGCTCAAGGAAGCCGCCAAGCTCAAGCCGGAAGTCGAAGAGAAAGACAAAGAAAAACGCATCGACCTGCGTCATCTGCCGTTTGTCACTATTGACGGTGAAGATGCCCGCGACTTCGACGATGCGGTCTACTGCGAAGCCAAGCCTGGCAAGCTGCGCCTGTTCTCCGGCGGCTGGAAGTTGTACGTCGCGATTGCCGACGTATCCAGCTACGTGAAGATCGGTTCGGCCCTGGATAACGAAGCCCAGGTGCGCGGCAACTCCGTGTACTTCCCAGAGCGCGTGATCCCGATGCTGCCCGAGCAGCTGTCCAACGGCCTGTGCTCCCTGAACCCGAAAGTCGACCGTTTGGCCATGGTGTGCGAGATGACCATCTCCAAAACCGGCGAAATGACCGACTATCAGTTCTACGAAGCGGTGATCCACTCCCAGGCACGCCTGACCTACAACAAGGTCAGCACCATCCTGGAAACGCCGAAGACCAGCGAAGCCAAGGCCCTGCGTACCGAGTACGCTGGCGTGGTGCCGCACCTCAAGCAGCTGTACTCGCTGTACAAGGTGTTGCTGGGTGCCCGTCATACCCGTGGCGCGATCGATTTCGAAACCCAGGAAACCCGCATTGTCTTCGGCTCCGAGCGCAAGATTGCGGCGATCACCCCGACCACCCGTAACGACGCGCACAAGCTGATCGAGGAGTGCATGCTGGCGGCCAACGTGGCCACTGCCGAGTTCCTCAAGAAGCACGAAATTCCTGCGTTGTACCGTGTGCACGACGGCCCGCCGCCGGAGCGCCTGGAAAAACTTCGCGCCTTCCTCGGCGAACTCGGCCTGTCCCTGCACAAAGGCAAGGACGGCCCGACGCCGAAGGATTACCAGGCCCTGCTGGCCAGCATCAAGGACCGTCCGGATTACCACGTGATCCAGACCGTGATGCTGCGCTCGCTGAGCCAGGCGGTGTACAGCGCCGATAACCAGGGCCACTTCGGCCTGAATTACGAGGCGTACACCCACTTCACTTCGCCAATTCGCCGTTACCCGGACTTGCTCACGCACCGGGCGATCCGCAGCGTGATCCATTCCAAGCAGAACACCCCGCACGTCAAGCGCGCCGGTGCCATGACCATTCCGAAAGCACGGATCTACCCGTACGACGAAGCGGCCCTGGAACAACTGGGCGAGCAGTGCTCCATGAGCGAGCGCCGCGCTGACGAGGCCACCCGCGACGTGGTGAACTGGCTCAAGTGCGAGTTCATGAAGGATCGCGTGGGCGAGTCGTTCCCGGGTGTCATCACCGCCGTGACCGGCTTTGGCCTGTTCGTCGAGCTGACCGACATCTACGTCGAGGGCCTGGTGCACGTCACCGCCTTGCCGGGTGATTACTACCACTTCGATCCTGTGCATCACCGCCTGGCGGGCGAGCGCACCGGTCGCAGCTTCCGCTTGGGCGATACCGTTGAAGTGCAGGTCATGCGTGTCGATCTCGACGAGCGCAAGATCGACTTCGGCATGCCTGACAAGCCGGCAGAGCCTGCGGGTCGTAAAAAACGTGGTGAAACCACGGCGCCTGCGTCCAAAGGCAAAGCGGCCACCCCAAAAACCACGGCCGAGCCTGCACCTGCCAAGGCTGGTCGTCGTTCTTCCGCCAAGGACAAGGCCCCTGAAGCCTACCGCCCAAGCGACGCGGCGGCGAAAAACGCCGAGCTGCGCAAGAGCCGCGAGTTGAAGCAGCAGTTGCTCAACGAAGCCAAAAGCGGTGGTAAAGCGGCGTCTGGGGGAAAGTCCCACGGGGCGGAAAAGCCGTCGAGCAAGCCAAGTAAACACCGTAAAGGCCCGCCAAAAGCGGGTTCGGCTCCCGCAAAAAGCGGCGGGTCGCGCAAACCTAAGGCCAAGTCATGAGTCTGGAAAAAATCTACGGCGTGCACGCCGTAGAAGCACTGCTGCGTCACCATCCCAAGCGCGTCAAGCAGGTGTGGTTGGCCGAAGGTCGCAGCGAGCCGCGCGTACAGGCGCTGGTCGAGTTGGCTACGCAGAATAAGGTTGCCATCGGCCAGGCCGAGCGTCGTGAAATGGACGTGTGGGTCGAAGGCGTTCACCAAGGTGTGGTGGCTGACGTCAGTCCGAGCCAGGTGTGGGGCGAGGCGATGCTCGACGAGCTGCTCGACCGTACCGAAGGTGCACCTTTGCTCTTGGTGCTGGACGGCGTGACCGACCCGCACAACCTCGGCGCCTGCCTGCGTTCGGCGGATGCTGCCGGTGCGCTGGCAGTGATCGTGCCCAAGGACAAGTCCGCGACCCTGACGCCGGTGGTGCGCAAGGTCGCCTGCGGTGCGGCGGAAGTGATCCCGCTGGTGGCCGTGACCAACCTGGCGCGTACCCTGGAGAAGCTCCAGCAGCGCGGCCTGTGGGTCGTGGGCACGGCGGGGGAGGCTGAGGTCAGCATTTATGACCAGGACCTTACCGGCCCTACCATCCTGATCATGGGCGCCGAAGGCAAAGGCATGCGCCGCCTGACCCGTGAGCATTGCGATTATCTGGTGCACCTGCCGATGGCCGGTAGTGTCAGCAGCCTCAATGTGTCGGTGGCGACGGGCGTGTGCCTATTTGAAGCCCAGCGTCAGCGTGGTGCCAAGGCTAAGGCCAAGCCCAAGAAGTAATCACCATGTGGGGCTTGCCCCAATCCTGATGTAGGAGCGAGCTTGCTCGCGAAAAACGTCAACGATAACGCGGGCTTCCTGAATGAGCGCGGTGTCTGTGAGTTTTTCGCGAGCAAGCTCGCTCCTACATTTGTGTTTGTGGTGCTTGGGGTTGTTCAAATAATCACCAATTGCCTTGCGCCGCTTCTCCCCCTTCTCTACAATTGCGCCCCTTGCCTTCCTGGCAGGCACCGATGTGCCTCCCTTGCGGCAAGATCCATAAGTGTCATTCACTCCTTGTCTGACCGTTTTTGAGCGGCAGGCTACAACCCGTAAGGAGCATTCATGCGTCATTACGAAATCATCTTTTTGGTCCACCCGGATCAAAGCGAGCAAGTCGGCGGCATGGTTGAGCGTTACACCAAGCTGATCGAAGAAGACGGCGGCAAAATCCACCGTCTGGAAGATTGGGGCCGTCGTCAACTGGCCTACGCAATCAACAATGTTCACAAGGCTCACTACGTGATGCTGAACGTTGAGTGCACTGGCAAGGCCCTGGCCGAGCTGGAAGACAACTTCCGCTACAACGATGCTGTGATCCGTAACCTGGTCATCCGTCGCGAAGAAGCCGTTACTGGCCAATCCGAGATGCTCAAGGCTGAAGAAAACCGCAGTGAGCGCCGTGAGCGTCGCGACCGTCCTGAGCACGAAGGCGCTGATAGCGCTGATAGTGATGACAGCGACAACAGCGATAACGCTGACGAGTAATCCACGGACCTTTTAAGGAGCCTATCAAATGGCACGTTTCTTCCGTCGTCGTAAATTCTGCCGCTTCACCGCTGAAGACGTGAAAGAGATCGATTACAAAGATCTCAACACTCTGAAAGCCTACGTATCCGAGACCGGCAAAATCGTTCCAAGCCGTATCACCGGTACCAAAGCACGTTATCAGCGTCAGCTGGCCACCGCTATCAAGCGCGCCCGCTTCCTGGCCCTGCTGGCCTACACCGACAGCCACGGCCGCTGAGACCGGGCAGTCGACAAGTAGTAAGGGATTGAATGCATGCGCGCCTTAGCTGAGTTCATCATGCGCGGTCGCGTGCAGGCCACTCTGGTAGTGGCTGGATGTGCGGCATTGCCGTTGCTTTATTGGTTGGGTGCTGCCGCAGGTTGCCTTGTGCTACTGCGGCGCGGTTTGAAGGACGCCCTTGGCGTTCTTGCCCTGGGTTTGTTGCCGGCCTTGATCTGGTGGCTGCAAATGGGTGATCCACGGGTACTTCTGGTACTGCTGGGGTCATCGAGCCTTGCGTTGGTTTTGCGCGCAAGTGAGTCCTGGGTCCGCACGCTGCTGGTCAGCGTGGCATTGGGGTTGGTGTACTCAGTGATGCTTGGCGCGGCTTTCCGCCCGCAGATCGAGGCGCTGGCGCAGGAGATCGTCAAGATCCTGCCGTTGGCCCTCGGGGATCTCTACCAGCATTTGTCGGTAGATGAGCGAGCGCGGTTTGCGTCACTGATTGCCCCGGTCCTGACCGGCCTGATTGCGGCTTTGTTGCAGGTCGTCAGCGTGCTGAGCCTGATTCTTGGGCGTTATTGGCAGGCGTTGTTGTACAACCCGGGTGGTTTTGGTCGCGAGTTTCGCAGTATCAGAATCCCAGCGGGGCCGGCGATGTTGCTGCTGGCGTGCATGGTTGTCGGGCCGAACTTCGGCCCACAGATGGCCTTGCTGGCGCCGATTTGCAGCGTACCGCTGGTGTTTGCCGGGCTGGCCCTGATTCATGGGCTGGTTGCGCGAAAGCGCCTGGCCAGGTTCTGGCTGGTGGGGTTGTACGTCACGCTGTTGCTGTTCATGCAGCTGATCTATCCGTTACTCGTGGTCTTGGCCATTGTTGACAGCCTGATTGATTTTCGCGGTCGTCTGGCGTCGAAAGACGCCGATAACGCGAACGGTGAAGGTTAAAAGTTAGAGGATTTTCACATGCAACTGATCCTTCTGGAAAAAGTCGCCAACCTGGGCAACCTGGGCGACAAAGTGAACGTTAAGGCCGGCTACGGTCGTAACTACCTGCTGCCATACGGCAAAGCCACCGCTGCAACCGCTGCCAACCTGGCTGCGTTTGAAGAGCGTCGTGCTGAGCTGGAAAAAGCCGCAGCAGACAAAAAAGCGTCGGCCGAAACTCGCGCTGCCCAACTGGCTGAGCTGGAAGTGACTATCACTGCCACCGCTGGTGACGAAGGCAAGCTGTTCGGTTCGATCGGTACCCACGACATCGCTGATGCACTGACCGCCTCCGGCGTTGAAGTGCAGAAGAGCGAAGTTCGTCTGCCGAACGGCACCATCCGCAACGTAGGCGAATTCGACGTAGCCGTGCACCTGCACGCCGAAGTTGAAGCCACCGTACGCGTTGTCGTGGTAGCAGCTTAAGTCGCACCTAACTGACTGGCACCTCGCGTGCCAGCCGGTTAACATCGGGCACGATCCTGTTTACAGGTCGTGCCTTTTGTTTTTCTACACACCCCAAATTCCAAGTGGCCATGAACGAAATCTCTGCTCCTGAGCAATACGATCTGCAAACCGCTGCCCTGAAGGTGCCGCCGCATTCCATCGAGGCCGAACAGGCCGTGCTCGGTGGCTTGATGCTGGACAACAACGCCTGGGAACGCGTGCTGGATCAAGTCTCGGACGGTGACTTCTATCGTCATGACCACCGCCTGATCTTCCGCGCCATCGCCAAGCTGGCCGACCAGAACTCACCGATCGACGTGGTAACCCTGGCCGAGCAGTTGGACAAGGAAGGCCAGACCTCCCAAGTGGGTGGCCTGGGCTACCTCGGTGAGCTGGCAAAAAACACGCCGTCCGTCGCCAACATCAAGGCCTATGCCCAGATCGTCCGCGAGCGCGCCACGTTGCGCCAGTTGATCGGCATCAGCACCGAAATCGCCGACAGCGCCTTCAACCCCGAAGGCCGCACCGCTGCCGAGATCCTTGACGAAGCCGAGCGCCAGATCTTTCAGATCGCCGAGGCCCGCCCGAAAACCGGCGGCCCGGTCAGCGTCAACGACCTGCTGACCAAAGCCATCGACCGCATCGACACCCTGTTCAACACCGATGCCGCGATTACCGGTATTTCCACCGGTTACACCGACCTCGACGAAAAGACCAGCGGCCTGCAGCCGTCCGACTTGATCATCGTCGCCGGTCGTCCGTCCATGGGTAAGACCACCTTCGCGATGAACCTGGTGGAAAACGCCGTGTTACGCAGCGACAAGGCGGTGCTGGTGTACTCCCTCGAGATGCCAGGCGAATCGTTGATCATGCGTATGCTCTCGTCGCTTGGCCGTATCGACCAGACCAAGGTGCGTTCCGGCCAGCTTGAAGACGACGACTGGCCGCGCCTGACCTCCGCGGTCAACCTGCTCAACGACCGCAAGCTGTTCATTGATGACACTGCGGGTATCAGCCCGTCCGAAATGCGCGCGCGTACCCGGCGCCTGGTGCGTGAGCATGGCGACATCGCCCTGATCATGATCGACTACCTGCAGTTGATGCAGATCCCCGGTTCCAGTGGCGACAACCGTACCAACGAGATTTCTGAAATCTCTCGTTCCTTGAAGGCCCTGGCCAAGGAATTCAACTGCCCGGTGGTGGCGTTGTCCCAGCTCAACCGTTCCCTGGAACAACGTCCCAACAAGCGTCCGGTGAACTCCGACTTGCGGGAATCCGGAGCGATCGAGCAGGACGCCGACGTGATCATGTTCGTGTACCGCGACGAGGTGTACCACCCCGAGACGGAACACAAGGGCATTGCCGAAATCATCATCGGCAAGCAGCGGAACGGCCCGATCGGGTTTATCCGGTTGGCGTTCATCGGCAAGTACACGCGTTTCGAGAACCTGGCGCCGGGTAGCTACAACTTCGACGACGACGAGTAGTTTCAAGCGCCTGTAAGGGCCTCATCGCAGGCAAGCCAGCTCCCACATTTGGAATGCATTCCCCTGTGGGAGCTGGCTTGCCTGCGATGGGACCACCACAATTCCGACTACTACCGTCGGAATTGGTCAAAATTTGTGCTATATTCCGCGCCCGCGATTTTTCATCTTCACACCGGTCACCGTCATGCAAACAGCCAAGCCGTTATTTGACTATCCCAAGTACTGGGCCGAATGTTTCGGTCCTGCGCCATTCCTGCCGATGAGCAGGGAGGAGATGGATCAGCTTGGCTGGGATTCGTGCGACATTATCATCGTCACCGGTGATGCCTATGTTGACCACCCATCGTTCGGCATGGCGATCATCGGCCGGCTGCTGGAGTCCCAGGGCTTTCGCGTCGGGATCATCGCGCAACCGAACTGGCAGTCCAAAGACGACTTCATGAGGCTCGGCGAGCCGAACCTGTTCTTCGGCGTCGCGGCCGGCAACATGGACTCGATGATCAACCGCTACACCGCCGACAAGAAAATCCGCTCCGACGACGCCTATACCCCTGGCGGCATGGCCGGCAAACGTCCCGACCGTGCAAGCCTGGTGTACAGCCAGCGTTGCAAGGAAGCCTACAAGAACGTGCCGATCGTGCTTGGCGGCATCGAAGCTTCCCTGCGTCGTATCGCCCACTACGACTACTGGCAGGACCGCGTGCGCAACTCGATCCTGATCGACGCCACCGCCGATATCCTGCTGTACGGCAACGCCGAGCGGGCCATCGTCGAAGTTGCCCAGCGTTTGTCGTGGGGCCACAAGATCGAAGACATCACCGATGTGCGCGGTACCGCGTTCATCCGCCGTGATACGCCGGCCGGTTGGTACGAAGTGGATTCCACGCGCATCGACCGTCCGGGCAAGATCGACAAGATCATCAACCCGTACGTCAACACCCAGGACACCCAGGCCTGCGCCATCGAGCAGGAAAAGGGGCCGGTGGATGATCCGGAAGAAGCCAAGGTTGTGCAGATCCTGGCCAGCCCGCGCATGACCCGTGACAAGACCGTGATCCGCCTGCCATCGGTGGAAAAAGTCCGCGGCGACGCGGTGCTCTATGCCCACGCCAACCGCGTGTTGCACCTGGAAACCAACCCAGGCAACGCCCGCGCCCTGGTGCAGAAGCACGGTGAAGTTGACGTGTGGTTCAACCCTCCGCCCATTCCGATGACTACCGAAGAAATGGACTACGTGTTCGGCATGCCTTATGCCCGCGTACCGCACCCGGCGTATGGCAAGGAGAAGATCCCGGCCTACGACATGATCCGTTTCTCGGTGAATATCATGCGTGGCTGCTTCGGCGGCTGCACCTTCTGCTCGATCACCGAGCACGAAGGCCGCATCATCCAGAACCGTTCCGAAGAGTCGATCATTCGCGAGATCGAAGAGATCCGCGACAAAGTGCCGGGCTTCACCGGCGTGATCTCCGACCTCGGCGGCCCGACGGCGAACATGTACCGCATCGCCTGCAAGAGCCCGGAAATCGAATCCGCGTGCCGCAAGCCGTCGTGCGTGTTCCCTGGCATCTGCCCTAACCTGAACACCGACCACTCGTCGTTGATCCAGCTGTACCGCAGCGCCCGTGCGTTGCCGGGTGTGAAGAAGATCCTGATCGCTTCCGGCCTGCGCTACGACCTGGCCGTCGAGTCGCCGGAATACGTCAAAGAGCTGGTCACCCACCACGTCGGTGGTTACCTCAAGATCGCCCCGGAACACACCGAGGAAGGTCCGCTCAACCAGATGATGAAGCCGGGCATTGGCAGCTATGACAAGTTCAAGCGCATGTTCGAGAAGTACACCAAGGAAGCGGGCAAGGAGCAGTACCTGATCCCGTACTTCATCGCCGCCCACCCGGGTACCACCGATGAAGACATGATGAACCTGGCCCTGTGGCTCAAGGGCAACGGCTTCCGTGCCGACCAGGTGCAGGCGTTCTACCCGTCGCCGATGGCCACCGCCACCGCGATGTACCACTCGGGCAAAAACCCGTTGCGCAAGGTCACCTACAAGAGCGACGCGGTGACCATCGTCAAGAGCGAGGAGCAGCGCCGCCTGCACAAGGCGTTCCTGCGTTACCACGACCCGAAGGGCTGGCCGATGCTGCGTGAAGCATTGACCCGCATGGGCCGTGCCGACCTGATCGGGTCGGGCAAGGACCAGTTGATCCCGCTGCACCAGCCGTCCACCGACAGCTACCAGAGCGCCCGGCGCAAGAACTCGACGCCGGCCGGCAGCCATAAGGTCGCCAAGGAAACCACCACCAGGATTCTCACCCAGCACACCGGCCTGCCACCCCGTGGCAGCGACGGCAGCAACCCGTGGGACAAGCGCGAGCAAGCCAAGGCTGCGGCCCAGGCGCGCAATAAGCAGGCGGCCAAAGAGCGCAGCGATGCGGCCAAGGGCAAGGGCGGCAAGCCTACGCGCAAGCCGGTTGTACCGCGGTGATCGACGTCTGAAATGCAAAACGCCAGCCTCGTGCTGGCGTTTTGCTTTCTGGTCGGTGGTGAGTCTGTTTGGTAAGGTGGCGCCCATTAGATTTCTATCGCAGGCAAGCCAGCTCCCACAGGAGAATGTATTTCAAGCGTGGGAGCTGGCTTGCCTGCGATGAGGCCGGTCTGGGCACTCTCGATTTCAAGGAAGAACACTTATGGGCAACCCCTTGCTCAACATCGGCATGGACTCCAACCGCTCCCAATTCATGGCGCGCCAGCGCATTGAGAGCCAGATCAACCTGCCGCGGCTGTTCGCCGTCATTGACGCCGACCCCAGCATCGTCGGCGCTGGCGTGGTGTACATCGACGCCGACTTCAACGTGATCACCCTGCGCGAATTCAAACCCATCTGCAGCATCAAACCCAAGCGCGTCATTTTGCGCGAGGCGCAGAAGTACATCTCGCCGGCGCAGTTTGTCGAGCAGGTGAAGACCGACCCCCGTGAAGGGCGCCTCCAGAAGGAGGCCTTTGACATGGGGCTTTCCTGTGGGGCGGCGGTGATCGGCTGGATCGTGGTGTTCAGTGGCGGCGTCGCCGTACCGTTCACCGCCGGTGCCAGTGCTTTTGTGGTGGGTATCGGTGTCACGGCGGCGCTGGCCAGCAGCGCTCAGTGCGGGTTTGGCGTGGCCCGGACCTATAACGAGATCCTTGACCCAGATGCCAACGACCGCATGGACGACGCCCAGTGGTATGGCGCGGTGTCACCGATTCTCGATGCCGCGTCGTTGGTCGGGATCGGAACGGGAGCTTTCACCACATTAAGGCTGCTCAAGGCCAAAAAAGCCGCTGCGTTGGGCAAGAGCTGGTATGAATTGCTCAAGGGCTTGAATCGCCAGGAGCGCAAGAAGTTGACCCAGGAATTGCTCAGTCTCAAAGACCCAAGCCTGACCCCCAAGTTGCTCAAGTTGCAGCAGCGCGCCGGCACGTTGCCCAAGCGCTACAGCTCCACGGAAATTCGTCATGCCACGCTCACCCAGCTCAAGGACGCCTTGGGCGGCATGTTGGGTATCTGGGGCAGCTATCGAACCGGTCACGTTGGCTCGGCATCGACGCTTGCCATTGGCCTGTATGAGGAACTGACGGAATGAAGGGGTTTCCCGATAGGCGCAGTTTCCTTGCGCGTTATTTTCCGGTGTTCATGGGCACCATCTTCATGGCGATTTTCTCTGGTTCGGTGGCTGTGTCCACGGCGGGCGTAACCTATTTGCGCGGGGTTGAACCGGCGCTCAAGGCCAACTACTCCGGGGCTGCAATACTGGTGCTGGTAGCGGTGCTGGTGTTTGGCAATGTGATGATTGCACGCGGATTCCCCTGGGCGACCCGGCTGGTGGCGAGCTACTTGGTGTGTTGCCTGCTGTTCGTTTTGCCGATGATTCAATACGGCCTCAATACCCTGGTGTACGGTTCGGCGGTGCTGTTTCCGCTGCTGGGTTTGTTGCTGCTCAACAGCAAGCGCCATCGTGAAATGCGTCAGCGATTACTCGAAATACGTCACCTGCGTCGGGCGGCGATTGCGCAACGCAAGACCCGTTGATTAGATAGGTTTATTGGCGGTAGGTGGCCTGTTTGTTAGGGGGGCGCTCATCAGATTGCTATCGCAGGCAAGCCAGCTCCCACAGGGGAATGCATTTCAAGTGTGGGCGCTGGCTTGCCTGCGATGAGGCCGGTCTGGGCACTTTCAATTTCAAGGAAGAACACTTATGGGCAGCTCCTTGTTCAACATCGGCATGGATTCCAACCGCTCTCAATTTATGGCGCGCCAGCGTATCGAGAGCCTGATCAACCTGCCACGGCTGTTCGCCGCCATCGATGCAGACCCCGCCATTGTCGGTGCAGGTGTTGTGTATATCGATGCCGATTTCAACGTTGTCACCCTGCGCGAATTTCAGCCCATCTGCAGCATCGCACCCAAGCGTTTGATCCTGCGTGAGGCGCAGAAGTACATCGCGCCAACGCAATTCGCTCAGCAGGTGCAAGACAATCCGCGTGAGTCCCGCTTGGTGGGCGAAGCGGTCAATACCACGCTATCGTGTGCCGGCGCGGTTATCGGTTGGATCGTGGTGCTCAGTGGTTCCGTCGCAGTTCCGTTTTCGGCGGGGGCCAGTTCGGTGGTCGTGGCGCTCGGCTATACGGCCGCGGCAGCCAGTTCTGTGCAGTGCTTTGCCAGCGGCTATCGCACCGTCAATGAGATCCGCAACCCCGCGCGCAATGATCAGCTCGACAGTGAGGAGTGGTACCAATACACCATGATTGCCCTGGATGCGGCGTCGTTGGTTGGGGTGGGTTCATCGGCATTGGCAACGGTCAAGCTGGTGCGGCTGAATAAGGCCTCTACCGGGAAAAGTGTGAGAGAGGTGCTCAGGGGCCTGAATCGACAGGAGCGCGCCAAGTTGACCAAAGAGCTGCTGAGCATCAACGACCCACGCTTGACGTCCAAGATGATCAAGTTAAAGCAGTTGTCGGGCGATTTGCCTAAGCGGTTCACGCCCACCGAGGTCAAGCATGCAACGGTCACGCAGATCAAGGACGCGTTGGGCGCAGCCATCGGTTTTACCGGTAGTGCGGTGTCAGGGAACGTACGCACAATTGCCATAGGTCTGTATGAGGAGGCCGAACAATGAACGAGCTGCCTAGCATTCGCAGTTTTCTGTCGACGTATTTCCCCGTCTTTATGGGGGCGATATTCGTCTGCATTTTCACCCTCGTGTTTGCGGTTCCGGTGTTCTTCGATAGCTATATGCCAAGCCTGTCCATGGCAGATAATGCCAAATACTCCTTCCTGGCGGGTATCGCACTCACGCTAGTCATTGTGCACTGCAATTTCATGATCGCACGCGGGCGTCCCCAATGGATTTGGCCGCTAGTGTTGCTGCTGGGGGTATGCTTTCTGGGTGTATTGCCAACACTCAATGATCAACCGAACGGGGTGGTATATGCCTTGAGCCTGGTGTTTCCATTAATTGGGCTATTGCTGTTCAACAGCAAACGCCACCGTGAAATGCGCCAGAAACTGGTCGAAGTCCGCTGCCTGCGCCAGGCCATGATTGCCCAACACAAACACCATTGATTGGGTAGATTCACCACCTGCCCTCAGCCCGGCGCTACAAATGTGTGCAGCGCCTGCACCATAGCCACAACGTTGGCGCCGTTTTGGTGCTGTACTGCACCGGGCCTGACGTTTTAGTGCAATGACTGCTGCTGTGGCATAAGTCTTGCGCGCGTTGTGCTTATGCCCTGGCTCGCAGGAGGCCGCCGTGTCGATTCATGTCGCGTTGCACCACGTTACGCATTACCGCTACGACCGTGCTGTCGAACTCGGCCCACAGATCGTTCGGCTACGCCCGGCAGCCCATAGCCGTACGCGAATACTGTCCTACGCGCTGAAGGTGTTGCCCGAGCAGCATTTCATCAACTGGCAGCAAGACCCCCAGGGCAATTATCTGGCGCGCCTGGTGTTCCCGGAAAAGACTGACGAGTTGCGCATTGAGGTCGACCTGGTCGCCGAGATGGCGGTGTTCAATCCGTTCGATTTTTTCCTCGAGCCCTACGCCGAAAAAATCCCGTTCAGCTACGCCGCCGATGAGCAGCGCGAGCTGGCGCCGTACTTGGAAACCCTGCCGCTGACGCCAAGGTTTGCCGCTTACCTGGCCGGTATCGATCGCACGCCGCTGCCTGCTGTGGATTTCCTGGTCGGCCTCAACCAGCGCCTGGCCGCCGATATCGGTTACCTGATTCGCATGGAGCCGGGTGTGCAAACCCCGGAATTTACCCTGGAAAACGCGTCCGGCTCCTGCCGCGACTCGGCCTGGTTGTTGGTGCAATTGCTGCGCAACCTCGGGTTGGCGGCGCGATTTGTCTCTGGTTATCTGATTCAACTGACCGCCGACGTCAAAGCCCTCGACGGCCCGTCCGGTACCGAGGTGGACTTCACCGACCTGCACGCCTGGTGCGAAGTGTATCTGCCCGGCGCTGGCTGGATTGGCCTGGATGCCACGTCCGGGTTGTTCGCCGGTGAAGGGCATATCCCCTTGGCCTGCAGCCCCGATCCATCGTCTGCCGCGCCCATCAGTGGGTTGGTTGAGCCGTGCGAATGCGAGTTCACCCATGAGATGTCGGTGGAGCGCATCTGGGAAGCGCCACGGGTGACCAAGCCCTACACCGAAGAACAATGGTTGGCGATCCAGGCCCTGGGCCGGCAGATCGACGGCGACCTGCTCAAGGACGACGTACGCCTGACCATGGGCGGCGAGCCGACCTTCGTCTCTATCGACGACCCAGACGGCGCCGAATGGAACACCGCAGCCCTGGGCCCGGACAAGCGACGCCTGTCGGCCGAGCTGTTCCAGCGCCTGCGCCAGCACTATGCGCCCAAGGGCCTGGTGCATTTCGGCCAAGGCAAGTGGTACCCCGGGGAGCAACTGCCGCGCTGGTCGCTCAATTGCTACTGGCGCCGCGACGGCGTGCCGATCTGGCACAACAGCGCACTGATCGCCGATGAGCAAGAAGACTACGGCGCCGATGGGGTGATGGCCGGGCGTTTCCTGGCCAGCGTCGCCGAGCGCCTGAAACTGCCGGCGCGCTTTGTGTTCCCGGCGTTCGAGGACAATTTCTACTACCTGTGGCGCGAAGGGGCGCTGCCCCAGAACGTCACCGCCCAGGACCCCCGCCTGAGCGACGACCTGGAGCGTGAGCGCCTGCGCAAAGTGTTCAGCCAGGGCCTGGATAAAGTCATCGGCCAGGTGCTGCCGCTGGCACGTACTGCGGCCAATGACCGCTGGCAGAGTGGGCGTTGGTACCTGCGCGACAACCATTGCCGGTTGGTGCCGGGTGATTCGCCGCTGGGTTACCGGCTGCCCTTGGCTTCCCAGCCCTGGGTGACGGCGGCTGAGTATCCGTTCATACACCCCACCGACCCGAACCAGGACCAGCCCGAGCTTCCCACTGCGGCGCAATTGCGCAGCCATGGCGAGCCGGCCCCGGACGACGAGCGTGTGCCCAAGGTCGACGAGTCCGCCGACTGGCTGACCCGTACCGCGCTGTGCGCCGAAGCACGAGAAGGCCGCCTGTACCTGTTTATGCCGCCGCTGGAGCGCATCGAGGATTACCTGGAGCTGGTGACTGCCATTGAGGCCACCGCCGAAGAGCTGCATTGCCCGGTACTGCTGGAGGGCTACGAGCCGCCAGCGGATACGCGCCTGAGCAATTTCCGGGTCACGCCAGATCCCGGTGTCATCGAGGTCAACGTACAGCCGTCCGCCACCTGGGACGAGTTGGTAGAACGCACCGAATTCCTCTACGAAGAGGCCCGGCAAACCCGCCTGACCACCGAGAAGTTCATGATCGATGGGCGCCATACCGGCACCGGTGGCGGTAACCACTTCGTACTGGGCGGTGCGACGCCCAAGGATTCGCCCTTCCTGCGCCGACCGGACCTGCTGCGCAGCCTGATCAGCTACTGGCATAACCACCCGTCGTTGTCCTATTTGTTCTCCGGCCTGTTTATCGGCCCCACCTCCCAGGCACCCCGGGTGGATGAGGCGCGCAACGATGCGCTGTATGAACTGGAAATCGCCTTCGCGCAGATGCCGGCACCGGGCGAGGACTGCCCGCCATGGTTGGTGGATCGCCTGTTGCGCAACCTGCTGATCGACGTGACGGGTAATACCCATCGCGCCGAATTCTGTATCGACAAACTTTACTCACCCGACGGCGCCACTGGCCGCCTGGGGCTGCTGGAACTGCGCGCCTTTGAAATGCCCCCCCATGCGCGCATGAGCCTGACCCAGCAGTTGTTGCTGCGGGCGCTGGTCGCGCGGTTCTGGCGCGAGCCCTATGCGCCGCCGAAGCTGGCGCGCTGGGGCACTGAACTGCATGACCGTTTCCTGTTGCCGCACTTTATCGAGCAGGACTTTGCCGACGTGATCGTCGAGCTGAACGCGGCCGGCTACCCGCTGCGTGCCGAATGGTTCGCGGCGCATCTGGAGTTTCGTTTCCCCAAGGTGGGCGACTACGCCGTCAGCGGTATCGAACTGGAACTGCGCCAGGCCTTGGAGCCTTGGCATGTGCTGGGCGAGGAGGGCGCAGTGGGTGGCACGGTGCGGTATGTGGATTCGTCCCTGGAGCGCCTGCAAGTGAAGTTGAGCGGGTTGCCACCGCAACGCTACCTGCTGACCTGCAATGGCGTGCCGGTGCCGCTGCAACCAACCGGCCGCGTCGGCGAGTTCGTGGCGGGCGTGCGTTACCGCGCCTGGCAACCGGCCAACTGCCTGCAACCGACCATCCCCGTGCATGCGCCGCTGGTATTTGACCTGCTCGACACCTGGATGCAGCGTTCGTTGGGTGGCTGCCAATACCATGTGGCGCACCCGGGCGGGCGCAATTACGACAGCCTGCCGGTGAATGCCAATGAGGCGGAGAGCCGGCGTATGGCGCGTTTTTTCCGCTTGGGGCATAGCCCGGGCAAGCTGCCAGTGCCGACTGTAACGGTAAACGATGAGTTGCCAATGACCCTGGATTTGCGGCGTTTCACAAAAAATAAGGAATGAACATGATCCTAGTGTGGGAGGGCTTTTGTGGCGAGGGAGCTTGCTCCCGCTGGGGTGCGAAGCGCCCCCAATAGCAGGCGACTGCTGCGCAGTCGAGCGGGAGCAAGCTCCCTCGCCACAACAAGCCAGCTCCCACATTGGATCGTAGTGAATTTGAGTTAACCTGACTTCCCTTGCCTCTGCCGAGCGTTCCATGTCCGACTTGCTCGACCGTTACCCGCTCACCGCGGGCACCTATCACGAACTGCTGGACGCCAGCGGCGCGGTGCGTGCCCATTGGCGACGCTTGTTCGATCACCTGCAACGCAGCACGCCCGCACAACTGGCCCAGCGCCAGGCGTTGTTGACGCGCCAGATCCAGGAAAACGGCGTCACCTATAACGTCTACGCCGACCCCAAGGGCGCCGACCGCCCCTGGGAACTGGACCTGCTGCCTCATGTGCTGGCGGCCGAGGAGTGGCAGCAACTGTCGGCCGGCATCGCCCAGCGTGCGCGCCTGCTCAATGCGGTGCTGGCCGACCTGTATGGCCCGCAGCGCCTGATCAAGGAAGGCTTGCTGCCGGCCGAACTGGTGTTCGGGCATAACAATTTTCTGTGGCCGTGCCAGGGCATCCAGCCGCCCGACGGTGCGTTCCTGCATCTGTACGCGGTCGACCTGGCGCGCACGCCGGACGGCCGCTGGTGGGTCACCGCCGACCGTACCCAAGCCCCATCGGGCGCCGGCTACGCCCTGGAAAACCGCACCATCGTGTCCCGCGCCTTCCCGGACCTGTACCGGGATATGCAGGTGCAGCACCTCACCGGTTTCTTTCGCACGCTGCAGGAAACCCTGGCGCGTCAGGCCCCTGGCGATGATCAGCCGCCGCTGATCGTGCTGCTCACGCCGGGGCGTTTCAACGAAAGCTATTTCGAACACCTGTACCTGGCGCGCCAGCTCGGGTACCCCTTGGTAGAGGGCGGCGACCTCACCGTGCGCGACAGCACCGTGTTCCTGAAAACCCTTAGCGGCCTGCGCCGGGTGCACGCGATCATGCGTCGCCTTGATGATGATTTCTGCGACCCGCTGGAGCTGCGCACCGACTCCGCGCTCGGCGTGCCGGGCCTGCTCGACGCCGTACGCCAAGGCAATGTGCTGGTGGCCAATGCCTTGGGCAGCGGCGTGCTGGAGTCCCCGGGGTTGCTGGGCTTTTTGCCCAAGATCAACGAGTTTTTGTTCGGTGAAGCCTTGATCCTGCCGTCGATTGCCACCTGGTGGTGCGGCGAAGCGCCGGTGCTTGCCGAAGCCCTGGAAAAACTCCCGGAGCTGCTGATCAAGCCGGCATTTCCCTCACAAAGTTTCGCCCCGGTGTTTGGTCGCGACCTTGACGACGAACAGCGCCAGGCCCTGGCTGAACGCATGCGTGCGCGGCCCTATGCCTATGTCGCCCAAGAGCTGGCGCAACTGTCTCAGGCGCCGGTATGGCACACCGTGGATGACCACCTGCAACACCGTGCCATTGGTATGCGTGTCTACGCCGTGGCCAGTGAAGACGGTTATCGGGTACTGCCCGGCGGCCTGACTCGCGTGGCGGCCGACGCCGATGCCGAGGTGGTGTCGATGCAGCGCGGCGGGGCGAGCAAGGACACCTGGGTACTCGGCGAACGCGTGCCGGGTGGCGAGCAGTGGCGCGCCCAGCGCACCATTGGCGCCTATGACCTGGTGCGCCGCGATCCCTATCTGCCCTCGCGCGTGGTGGAAAACCTGTTCTGGTTCGGTCGTTACTGCGAGCGCTGCGACGACAGTGCGCGCTGGCTGCGCATTGTGCTGGCGCGGTATGTCGATGGCGACGATCCGCTGGCGTTGCAGGCCGCCGTCGAACTGGGCGAAAGCCTGCGCCTGTTGCCGGAGGAGGGCGAGCTGCCTGAGCGCCTGCTCGCCGCCTTGCTGGGTGATGACTGGCCTTCAAGTCTGCGCGCCAACCTGCAGCGCCTGCAGTGGGCGGCGTCCCAGGTGCGCGGCAAGTTGTCCAGGGAAAACTGGCAGGCCCTGGTGGAGCTGCAACGCGAAGCCATGGAACTGGAAAGCGACACTGCAGACTTTGGCGAGCTGCTCGACTTTCTCAACCGCCTGGTGATGTCCCTGGCGGCACTGTCCGGTTTTGCCCTGGACGACATGACCCGCGATGAAGGCTGGCGCTTTTTGATGATGGGCCGGCGTATCGAGCGTCTGCAGTTTCTGAGCAGCAGCCTTGCGGCGTTCCTGCGCGGTGTGGCGGTGTTCGATCAGGCCGGGCTGGAATGGTTGCTGGAGCTGGGCAACAGCAGTATCACCTACCGCTCGCGCTACCTGGCGGTGCCGCAGTTGATCCCGGTGCTCGACCTGCTGCTGCTCGACGAGCAGAACCCCCATGCGGTGCTGTTCCAGCTCAAGTTGGTGAGCCGCACCCTGCGCCGTCTCAATGATGATTTTGGCGTGCCCCGTGAAACCGGGCTGGTGCCTTTGGTCGAGTGCCTGGCGCGTTTTGACCTGGGCTGCCTGGAGAACGGCCTGTTTGGCGAAACCAGCGTGCGTGCCGCGCTGGACGGCCTGGCCGACCTGTTGCAAGCGGTGGCCGATGAAAGCGGGCAAGTGTCGGATCGCCTGGCGCTGCGCCATTTTGCCCACGTGGATGATGTCAGCCAGCAAACGGTGTCGGTGTAATGAGCGCGCGCTACCAGATTTTCCACGATACCCATTACCACTATGACAGCCCGGTGTCCCTGGCCCAGCAACTGGCGCACCTCTGGCCAAGGCCGTGCGCCTGGCAGAAGTGCACCTGGCAGCAGTTGGATATCAGCCCGGAACCCACCTCGCGCCGCGACGAACTGGACGTATTCGGCAACCCGATCACTCGCCTGGCGTTCGAACGGCCCCATGATGAATTGCTGGTGAACGCCGGGCTCACCGTGGAAGTGCTGGCGCGACCCGCTCTGGACTTCCAGCGGTCGCCGCCCTGGGACCACACCCGCGACAGCCTGACTTACAGCAGCCAGGCATTGAGCTCCGAACTGATCGAAGCCTGTCGTTATCGCTTCGAGTCGCCCTATGTCCATCTGAAGAAAACTTTCGTCGAGTTCTCCGAAAGCTGCTTCCCGCCCGGCGAGCCTTTACTGTTGGGCACGCAGGCATTGATGGAGAAGATCTTCAGCGAATTTACCTTCGATGCCGAAGCCACCCAAGTCGCCACACCGCTGGTGGAAGTGCTGGAGCGCCGTCGCGGCGTGTGCCAGGACTTCGCTCACCTGATGCTTGCCTGCCTGCGTTCGCGGGGCCTGGCGGCGCGCTATATCAGCGGCTACCTGCTGACCCAGCCACCGCCCGGCCAGCCACGGCTGATTGGCGCGGATGCGTCCCATGCGTGGGTCTCGGTGTTTTGCCCGGTATCAGGCTGGGTGGATTTTGACCCGACCAACAATGTGCAGCCGGCGCTGGAGCACATCACCCTGGCCTGGGGCCGGGATTTCTCCGATGTGTCGCCGTTGCGTGGGGTGATTCTGGGGGGAGGCAGCCACGACCCGGAGGTGCGGGTGACGGTGATGCCGCTGGAATGAAAAACGATCATTCCCACGCTCTGCGTGGGAATGCCTGCTGTGACACTCTGCGTCACCCTTGCGCTGGCTTCAAGCCTGGTGCGGGACGCGGAGCGTCCGGGGCTGCATTCCCACGCGGAGCGTGGGAACGATCATTCAGTTGGGGCTTTCGGGGTTTCGGTCTCGTCAGGTGCCGCTTCACCTTCGGCATCCGGGTTCAGCGCGCCGGCTTCTTCCTCAGCAGCGGCTTTCTTGCGTTGCAGCTTTTCCTCTTTCTTCTGTTCCTTGGCCAAGTCTCTCTGACGTTTGGCGAAGGAGTAATTAGGTTTGGCCATGGGCGATCCTCTAGGGTCGAAGGTGAGGGTGGGCGGCGCGCAGCTGCCTCGGGTCGTCATGGTAGCAGCTTCGGGGGGGCGTTTGCTTTCACTTACCGCAGGCGTAGGCAGCCAGGAGGCCGTTGAACAGGTGATTGAGGTGCATGGCATGAACTCCCGTGAGTGATGGGCCGATCATAATCAGGGTGCGGCAGTTTGGCTGGTTGATTGTGTTGATGAAGCTGATAGCCTAAAGTTGTATACAATCTGTTGATTCAGATCATAAGAACTCAAGCCTGATTGAGGCACCCTTACCGCAATCCGCGTTTTTTAAAACCCTGCCTTGGAGATTCACATGTTTGCCAAACTCGTTGCTGTTTCCCTGCTGACTCTGGCGAGCGGCCAGTTGCTTGCTGCAGAGTGCAAGGTCACTGTCGACTCCACCGACCAAATGTCGTTCAACACTAAAGAAATCACCATCGACAAGAGCTGCAAGCAGTTCACCGTTGAGCTGACTCACTCGGGTAACCTGCCCAAGAACGTGATGGGCCATAACTGGGTGCTGACTACCGAAGCCAATATGCAACCGGTAGCAACCGACGGCATGGCTGCGGGGATCGACAAGGATTACCTGAAAGCCGGTGATGAGCGCATCATCGCCCACACCAAGATCATCGGTGCCGGCGAGAAAGACTCGGTGACCTTCGACGTCTCCAAGCTGAAGGCCGATGAGAAATACAGCTTCTTCTGCTCGTTCCCAGGCCACATCTCGATGATGAAAGGTGCTGTGGTCCTGAAGTAAGACCGCGTTACCGTTCATCGCAGGCAAGACGGCTCCCACATTCGACCGCATTCCCATGTTGGAATCCGGTCAAGTGTGGGAGCTGGCTTGCCTGCGATGGCGATCTGACAATCAATGCAAAACCATCGGGTTCACCTCAAGGCGCAAACGGCATCACCCGCTTGTGCTCAGTCTTGCGATAGGTCTCGCAGATAATCCTGAACGCCTCCTCACGCACCGGCTCCCCCTGCAGGAACGCATCGATCTCGGCATAGGTCACCCCATGTGACGCCTCGTCCGGCTTGCCCGGCGACAGGTCTTCGAGGTCAGCGGTCGGCACCTTCTCCACCAGCGATTCCGGCGCACCAAAGTGACGGGCAATGGCCCGCACCTGATGCTTCACCAGCCCGCTCAACGGTGCCAGATCGCACGCGCCATCACCGAACTTGGTATAGAAGCCCATCACCGCTTCCGCCGCATGGTCGGTGCCGATCACCAGGCCACCGGCCGCGCCAGCGATGGTGTACTGCGCCACCATACGCATGCGCGCCTTGGTGTTGCCCAGCACGAAGTCACGGGACGCCGCGGCCTTGCCTTCAAAGGCGGCCACTTCATTGGCCAGGGCTTTAACCGCCGGGCCGATGTTCACGGTGTGACGTTCATCCGGCTCGATAAAGTCCACAGAGGCCTGGGCGTCGTGCTCGTCGAACTGGGTTTCGTAGGGCAGGCGCACGGCGATAAAGCGGTACGCCTCATCGCCGGTGCTGGCGCGCAGTTCCTGCACCGCACGTTGGGCCAAGAGGCCTGCGGTCAGGGAGTCGACACCACCACTGATGCCGAGCACCAGGGTCTTGAGCCCGGAATTGCGCAGGCAGTCCTGGATAAAGGCCACGCGCCGGGCAACCTCGGCTTCGAGTGCGGCCTGGTCCTTGAACGGGGCTTGCACCTTGAGCTGTTGTGCAATCTCACGCTGTACGGCTTGCATGATTCACTCCTTGCTGGATAGGGCAGGTACTTTGAAAACGTGACGCAAATAGGCGACAAAATTCGGGTCGGTGCAATGGGTCTTGCCCGCTTCATCGGAGATCTTCGCGACGGGCTGGCCATTGCAGGCGGTCATTTTAAGCACGATGCTCATCGGTTCCACCCCTGGAATATCACAGGTCAGGTTGGTGCCGATGCCAAAGCTCACATTAATGCGACCGCGCAACGCCCGGAATATTTCCAAGGCTTTGGGCAATGTCAGACTGTCGGAGAACACCAGGGTCTTGCTCATCGGTTCGATGCCCAGCTTGTGGTAGTGAGCGATGGCTTTTTCTGCCCACTGGATCGGATCACCGGAGTCATGGCGCAGGCCGTCGAACAGCTTGGCGAAGTACAAGTCGAAGTCGCCGAGGAACGCGTCGGTAGTGATGCAATCGGTGAGGGCGATACCCAGCAGGCCACGGTACTCGCGCACCCAGCAATCAAGGGCGGCGATCTGGCTGTCGATCAGGCGCGGGCCGAGTTGCTGGTGGGCCATGATCCACTCATGGGCCATGGTGCCCAGCGGCTTCATATCGAATTCGCGCGCCAGGTGCACGTTGCTGGTGCCGACAAAGCGCCCAGGGAAATCGTGCTTGAGCACGCTGACCACTTCCTCCTGCACCCGGTAGGAAAAACGCCGGCGCGTGCCGAAGTCTGCCACTTGCAGCTCCGACAGCTCATCGCTGTTGGCGTTGGCGGTCAACCAGTCGAACTTGCGATACAGCTGCTCGCGGGCCTGTTCAAGGATCACGGTCTGGTAGCGGTAGCGGTTACGCACCTCGCTGACGATGGCCAGCATTGGCACTTCAAACAGGATCACATGCAGCCACGGTCCGCGCAGGCGGATAAACAACTCGCCGTTCTCGATGCCGGTTTGCACATACCGCAGGTTGAAGCGAAACAGCCCGAGGAAGCGCAGAAAATCCGGTTTCATAAAACTGATCCGTTCCAGGAAACCCAATTGATCGGGGCTCAGGCTCAGCTCGGCGAGGCGCTCGATCTGGTAACGAATCTCCGCCAGGTAAGGGCGCAGGTCTTCACTGTTACGGCAACGAAACTCCCATTCAACTTCCACGTTCGGGTAGTTGTGCAGCACCGCCTGCATCATGGTCAGCTTGTAGAAGTCGGTGTCGAGCAGGTTCTGCACGATGCGATCGGCAAACACACTCTCGCTCATAACGGGAATCTCCAGACGGGTCGGCGATGGAGGCCGGCCTTTACGCACAATTGAGGAAGGGGGTTAGTGGCGCATAGACTTGTGGGGTTTTGCCAGTGATTTTTTCAGTAAGGCCACTGGCGCCATCGCAGGCAAGCCAGCTCCCACATTTGGAGTGCATTCCAAACGGTGGGAGCTGGCTTGCCTGCGATGGCGATTCTCCAGGCGCTAAAGCACCTGCTCCATCATCCACTTCACAAACTCGCGTACCTTGGGCACCTCCGCCGAATGCTCAGGATACGCCAGGTAGTAAGCATCCTGGCTTGGCATCGCATGTTGCCAGGGGATCACCAACTTGCCCTCGGCCAATTCCTCCTCCACCAGAAAACGCGGCAACAGCGCCACGCCGCATCCCACCTGCGCCGCACGAATACACATATAAAACGTGTCGAACCGCGGCCCATGGTAGCTGTGCTCGGTATGGAAACCCTGGCTGGCGAACCAGTCATGCCAGCCTTGGGGCCGTGACGCGTTTTGCAGCAGCACCAGCTCGCTCAGTTGTGTGGGGTCGGTGAAGGGCTGGGCGGGCAGGCTGTCGGGCGAACACACCGGTACCAGCTCTTCACTGAACAATTTCAGGCTCTCGGTGCCGGGGCGTGCGCCCTGGCCGAAATAGAACGCCATGTCGGCCTTGCCTTGCAGTAACTCGTCCGGGTCCTGTTCGTTGCACAGGTCCAGGTGGATCTGCGGGTGGCGCAAACGCCAACCCTTGAGGCGCGGTACCAGCCAGCGTGCGCCAAAAGTGTAGGGCGTGGACACGCGCAGCACTTCGGTTTCACCGCCGTAGGAGCGCAGGTAGTGGGTGGACATTTCCACTTGGGTGAGGATCTTGCGCACTTCCACCAGGTACAGGTCGCCCGCCGGGGTCATCTGCAAGCGGCGGCGCACGCGGCGAAACAGCAAGTGTTGTAACAGCTCTTCCAGCTGCGCTACTTGTTTGCTCACCGCGCTTTGGGTGAGGTTCAGTTCCTCGGCGGCTCGGGTGAAGCTCAGGTGGCGGGTGGCCGCTTCGAAACACTGCAGGGCGGTGATCGAGGGCAAATATCTTTTGTTCAGCACGGCATGCCTCTTTTTATTCTTTGCATGAATAAAGGGAATGATATCTCGCCTAATCGTCGTTTGTTGGCAAGTCTTGGGCCAGCTACAAATAGGCTCAGGATCGCCGTGCAAGCAGCGGCGCGATTTTTCTACGCAGATTTGAAGGAGTGACCCATGGTTGCCGCATTGCTTGATCGTCTCGGGGTAAACCCGGCGCTGTACCAGGCTGGGAAACAACCCGTGCATTCACCGATTGATGGTAGCCGTATCGGCAGCGTCCATTGGGAAGGTGCCGCCGAGGTGGAGCAACAGGTCAGTCGCGCCGAGCATGCATTCGAAGCCTGGCGCAAAGTGCCGGCGCCGCGACGTGGCGAGCTGGTGCGCCAGTTCGGCGACGTATTGCGCGAGTACAAGGCCGACCTGGGCGAACTCGTTTCCTGGGAGGCCGGCAAGATCACCCAGGAAGGTTTGGGTGAAGTGCAGGAAATGATCGACATCTGCGACTTCGCCGTCGGCCTGTCGCGCCAGTTGTACGGCTTGACCATCGCCTCCGAGCGCCCCGGCCACCATATGCGTGAAACCTGGCACCCGCTGGGCGTGGTCGGCGTGATCAGCGCCTTCAACTTCCCCGTGGCCGTGTGGGCGTGGAACACCGCGCTGGCCTTGGTGTGCGGCAACGCGGTGATCTGGAAACCGTCGGAAAAGACCCCGCTCACTGCACTGGCCTGCCAGGCCTTGTTCGAGCGCGTACTGAAAAAATTCGACGGTGCCCCCGAGTACCTCAGCCAAGTGATCATCGGCGGCCGCGACGCCGGCGCTGCGCTGGTGGATGACCCGCGCGTCGCGCTGATCAGCGCCACCGGCAGCACGCGTATGGGCCGTGAAGTGGCACCCAAAGTCGCCGCGCGTTTCGCCCGCAGCATCCTTGAGCTGGGCGGCAACAACGCGATGATCCTCGGCCCAAGCGCCGACCTGGACATGGCCGTGCGCGCCATCCTCTTCAGCGCGGTGGGCACCGCCGGCCAACGCTGCACCACCCTGCGCCGGCTGATCGCCCATGAGTCGGTCAAGGAAGAAATCGTCACCCGCCTCAAGGCCGCCTATTCCAAAGTGCGCATCGGCCACCCACTGGAAGGCAACCTGATCGGCCCGCTGATCGACAAGCACAGTTTCGACAACATGCAGGACGCCCTTGAGCAAGCCTTGAGCGAAGGCGGCAAGGTGTTCGGCGGCAAGCGCCAACTGCAAGACAAATTCCCCAACGCCTACTACGTATCGCCAGCCATCGTGGAAATGCCCGAGCAAAGCGACGTGGTGTGCAGCGAAACCTTCGCGCCGATTCTTTACGTGGTCGGCTACACCGACTTCGCCGAAGCCCTGCGCCTGAACAACGCCGTGCCACAAGGCTTGTCATCCTGCATCTTCACCACTGACGTGCGTGAAGCCGAGCAGTTCATGTCGGCGGTGGGCAGCGACTGTGGCATTGCCAACGTCAACATCGGCCCGAGCGGCGCGGAGATCGGTGGCGCGTTCGGGGGTGAAAAAGAAACCGGCGGCGGGCGTGAATCGGGCTCGGATGCGTGGCGCGGGTATATGCGCAGGCAGACCAATACCGTGAACTACTCGCTGGAGCTGCCGTTGGCACAAGGCATCACGTTCGACTGACCAGACTGATCGTTCCCACGCTCTGCGTGGGAACGCATTCTGTGACGCTCCGCGTCACGACAATGCGGACGCGGAGCGTCCAAGGCTACATTCCCACGCAGAGCGCGGGAACGAGCGGTGGTGAATTCATCCCGGAGTCTGGCAATGGCACTGCGCGAAACATGTTTATGGGAACACCTCACTCCAGGCCGCCCCGACCGAGCCGCGCTCAAGGGCGCTGTCAAGGTGGATTTGTGCGTGATCGGCGCTGGCATCACCGGTTTGTCGGCGGCCATTCATTTGCTGGAACAGGGTAAAAGCGTCGCCTTACTGGAGGCCCATCGCACCGGCCACGGTGGTTCGGGGCGCAACGTCGGGCTGGTCAACGCCGGCCTGTGGATTCCACCGGACGAGATCGAGGCCGGTTTCGGCACGGCGGTGGGCAGCCAACTCAATCGCATGTTGGGTGCGGCGCCGTCCCTGGTGTTCAGCCTGATCGACAAGTACAGCATCGACTGCCAATTGCGCCGTGAAGGCACCTTGCACATGGCGCACAACGCCCGTGGCGAGGCGGATTTGCGCAGCCGTGAGGAGCAGTGGAAACGCCGGGGCGCACCGGTTGAGTTACTCACCGGCCAGGCCTGCGAGCAAGCCACCGGTACCCGGAAAATCGCCGCCGCGTTGCTGGATCGGCGCGCCGGCACCTTGAACCCCATGGCCTACACCACTGGGTTGGCGAATGCCGCCGCAGCGTTGGGCGGGCAATTGTTCGATCATTCGCCGGTCACCCAGCTTGAGCGCCAAGGGGCCGATTGGTCGGTGCAGACCGCCGAGGGCGCGGTACAGGCCGCCCAGGTGGTGATCGCCTCCAACGCCTACACCGAAGGCGAATGGACCGAACTGCGGCGTAACTTCTTCCCCGGCTATTACTATCAGGTGGCCTCGGCGCCGCTGACCGATGACGCGGCCAAGCAGATCCTCCCCGGCGGCCAGGGTTCGTGGGACACGCGCCAGGTCCTGAGCAGCATTCGCCGCGATGCCGATGGCCGCCTGTTGCTGGGCAGCCTGGGTAACGGCAACCAGAAACCGGCGTGGTTCCTCAAGGCGTGGGCCGATCGGGTGCAGCAACACTACTTCCCGTACCTCAAACCGGTGCAGTGGGAATACACCTGGACCGGCTGCATCGCATTCACTCCCGACCACTTGATGCGCCTGTTCGAACCGGCCCCCGGCCTGGTGGCGGTTACCGGTTATAACGGACGCGGGGTGACCACCGGCAGCGTGGTGGGCAAGGCGTTTGCCGACTACCTGTGTCACCAGGACACCCAAGCCTTGCCGATCCCTTTTACGCCCATGCAACCCTTGGCCGCGGTGGGCTTGCGCAGCTGCCTGTATGAAGCCGGCTTCTCGCTCTATCACGCCGGGCAATGCCTGAGGATCGTGATCTGATCAGCGAAATACCCCTCAAAAGCCTGCGTTTTCTTAGCAGGCTACCCATCTGTATTGGTGCAAGTCGTAGCAATCACGCACTGTAAATGTGCAGTTCCGTTACGCACATTGTTACAGCTGCAGGAACTGTCGTTTATGCCTGTGGTTGCAGGTGCGACCTGCCAGGGTTGTACTTTTTTGAAGTGTTGGTTGCACCTATAGACGCTAGACGGTTGCACGTCCTGGCAAAAGGCGTCGAAACGCCTGTAATAACAATGACACCGTGTCTTTTTGAAGAATAAAAAAGTAATGGCACGCGGCTTGCTCTGAGCTTTCGGTGAAAGGTTTGAATGCAAGTTGTCGTGCCAAAAATCAAAAATATCGGAGCACCACTCATGTCCCAGACGTTTTACAAGAAAGGTTTTCTGGCCCTCGCCGTTGCTGCGGCGCTGGGTGTTTCTACGTTTGTTCAAGCTGATGTGAAAATTGGTGTGGCGGGCCCGATGACGGGTGCCAACGCCGCTTTCGGTGAGCAGTACATGAAGGGTGCCCAGGCGGCAGCCGACGTTATCAACAAGGCCGGCGGCATCAACGGTGAGCAGATCAAGCTGGTGGCGGGCGATGACGCCTGCGAGCCCAAGCAGGCCGTGGCCGTGGCCAACCGCCTGGCCGACCAGGACAAAGTGATCGGTGTGGTCGGGCACTTCTGCTCATCCAATACCATCCCGGCGTCTGAGGTTTACGACGAAGCAGGCATCATCGCCATCACCCCAGGCTCCACCAACCCACAAGTGACCGAACGCGGCCTGGGCGCCATGTTCCGTATGTGCGGGCGTGACGACCAGCAAGGCATCGTCGCCGGCGACTACATCGTCGACGTGCTCAAGGGCAAGAAAGTCGCGGTGATCAACGACAAGGACACCTACGGCAAAGGCCTGGCCGACGCCACCGCCGCCCAGTTGACCAAGCGCGGCGTCAAGCCGGTGCTGGAAGAGGGCCTGACCCGTGGCGAGAAAGACTTCAGCGCCCTGGTCACCAAGATCCGCTCCCTGGGCGCCGACGTCGTGTACTTCGGCGGCCTGCATCCGGAAGCCGGCCCACTGGTGCGCCAGATCCGTGAAGCGGGCTTGAAAGACGTCAAGTTCATGTCCGATGACGGCGTGGTCACCGACGAGTTGGTGTCCACCGCAGGTGGTGCGCAGTACGTCGATGGCGTGTACATGACCTTCGGCGCCGACCCGCGCCTGCTGCCGGACAGCAAGACGGTCGTGGAAGAGTTCCGCAAGAACGGCACCGAGCCTGAAGGCTACACCCTGTACGCCTACGCTTCGATCCAGGCCTTGGCCGCCGGCTTCAACGGTGCCAAGTCCAACAAGGGCGAAGACGCTGCCAAGTGGCTCAAGGCCAACCCGGTTAAAACCGTCATGGGCGAAAAAGCCTGGGATACCAAGGGCGACCTGAAAGTCTCTGACTACGTGGTTTACCAGTGGGACAAAGACGGCAAATACCATCAGTTGGAAAAGCAGAAGTAAGTACAAGCACCACGGGCCTAAGGTTAGGGGGGCTTGCTGTGGCGAGGGAGCTTGCTCCCGCTGGAGTGCGTAGCACTCCCAACCGCTTACCGAAATACATCTGATGTATCTCGATTGCCCAGTTTGGGGCTGCTTCGCAGCCCAGCGGGAGCAAGCTCCCTCGCCACATAAGCCAGCTCCCACAGAGGGCGTGGTTGCCTGCTCCATTGCAACAAACCTGTCTTTTCCTCCAGAAGCGCCGCACACCCACCGGTGTGCAGGTGCTCACCGCGTGAGATTGCGTTATGGATGGTATTTTCCTGCAGCAACTGGTCAACGGCCTGACCCTCGGGTCGGTCTATGGCCTGATCGCCATCGGCTACACAATGGTCTATGGCATCATTGGCATGATCAACTTCGCCCACGGTGAGGTTTATATGATTTCCGCTTACCTCGCGGCGATCAGTCTGGCACTGCTGGCTTACTTCGGCATCGAATCCTTCCCGCTGCTCATTCTCGGTACCTTGATCTTCACCGTGGTCGTCACCGGCGTGTACGGTTGGGTGATTGAGCGTGTCGCCTACAAACCCCTGCGTAACTCCACCCGCCTGGCACCGCTGATCAGCGCCATCGGTATCTCCCTGATTCTGCAGAACTACGCGCAGATCGCCCAGGGCGCCAAGCAACAAGGCATTCCCACCCTGCTGGCCGGCGCCTGGCGCGTCGATATCGGCACCGGGTTCGTGCAACTGACCTATACCAAAGTGTTCATCCTGGTCGCCGCTTTTGCCGGCATGGCCTTGCTCACCTACATCATCAAATACACCAAGCTCGGCCGCATGTGCCGCGCTACCCAGCAAGACCGCAAGATGGCCTCGATCCTGGGCATCAATACCGACCGTGTGATCTCCTACGTGTTTGTCATCGGTGCCGCCATGGCCGCCCTGGCCGGCGTGCTTATCACCCTCAATTACGGCACCTTCGACTTCTATGCCGGCTTCATCATCGGCATCAAGGCGTTTACCGCAGCGGTACTCGGCGGCATCGGCTCCCTGCCTGGGGCGATGCTGGGCGGGATCATCCTCGGTATCTCCGAGTCGCTGTTCTCAGGGTTGATCAACTCTGACTACAAAGACGTGTTCAGTTTCTCCCTGCTGGTGGTGATTCTGATTTTCCGTCCCCAGGGCCTGCTTGGTCGCCCACTCGTGGCGAAGGTGTAAACATGTCTGCTGCCAAATCCATTGATATCAAGAAAAGTGTGGTCGATACGGTCCTCGCGGGGCTGATTTCGCTGATCGTGTTCGGCCCGATTGTCGGCGTGGTGCTCGACGGCTACAGCTTCAACCTGGAACCTGCGCGGGTTGCCGTGCTGGTCGCCATCGTGATGGCCGGGCGCTTTGCCCTCAGCCTGTTTCTGCAAACACCCAAGGGCGTGAAGATCCTGCAGGGGTTCGAGAGCAGCGGCTCCGGCGTGCACGTGCTGCCACCGGACTACAAGTCGCGGCTGCGCTGGATCATCCCGGCGCTGATCGTGATCGCCATCGTATTTCCGATCTTCGCCAACAAATACCTGCTCACCGTGGTGATCCTGGGGCTGATCTACGTGTTGCTCGGCCTGGGCCTGAACATCGTGGTGGGCCTGGCGGGCCTGCTCGACCTGGGTTATGTGGCCTTCTACGCCATCGGTGCCTACGGCCTGGCGCTGGGTTATCAATACCTGGGCCTGGGCTTCTGGACGGTCCTGCCACTGGCGGCCATCGCGGCGGCGTTGGCGGGTTGCATACTCGGCTTCCCGGTGCTGCGAATGCACGGTGACTACCTGGCCATCGTGACCCTGGGTTTTGGTGAAATCATTCGCCTGGTGCTCAACAACTGGCTGTCGTTCACCGGTGGCCCCAACGGTATGCCCGTGCCGTCACCGACCTTTCTGGGCCTGGAGTTCGGCAAGCGTGCGAAGGATGGCGGCATTCCGTTTCACGAGTTTTTCGGCATCGATTACAACCCCAACATCAAGTTCATGTTCATCTACATCGTGCTGTTTCTGGTGGTGCTGGCCGTGCTGTACATCAAGCATCGCCTGACGCGCATGCCGGTCGGCCGCGCCTGGGAAGCCCTGCGCGAAGATGAAATCGCCTGCCGTTCCATGGGCCTGAACCATGTGCTGGTCAAACTCTCAGCCTTCACCATCGGCGCGTCCACCGCCGGTTTGGCCGGGGTGTTCTTTGCCAGCTACCAGGGCTTCGTCAACCCGTCGTCGTTTACCTTCTTCGAGTCGGCGTTGATCCTCGCCATTGTGGTGTTGGGCGGCATGGGCTCGACGGTTGGCGTGGTGATCGCAGCGTTCGTGTTGACCGTGGCGCCGGAACTGCTGCGTAGTTTTTCCGAGTACCGCGTGCTGCTGTTTGGGGTGTTGATGGTGGTGATGATGATCTGGCGACCGCGTGGCTTGATTCGGATTAGCCGTACCGGTGTGACGCCACGCAAAGGGGTAGCGCCATGAGCAAGGAAGTCGTGCTGTCTGTCGAACACCTGATGATGCACTTCGGTGGTATCAAAGCCTTGAGCGATGTAAGCCTCAAGGTTGAACGCAACTCGATCTTCGCCCTGATCGGCCCCAACGGCGCCGGCAAGACCACGGTGTTCAACTGCCTCACCGGCTTCTACAAAGCCAGTGGCGGCAAGATCGAGCTCAACGTGCGCGGCAAGCAAACCAACGTGATCCAACTGCTCGGCGAGCGCTTTGAGGCCACCGACTTCGTGTCGCCCAAAAGCTTCCTCAGCCGCGTTTACTACAAGATGTTCGGCGGCACCCACCTGGTGAACCGTGCCGGCCTGGCGCGCACCTTCCAGAACATTCGCCTGTTCAAGGAAATGTCGGTGCTGGAAAACCTGCTGGTGGCCCAGCACATGTGGGTCAACCGCAACATGCTTGCCGGCATCCTCAACACCAAGGGCTACCGCAAGGCCGAAAGCGATGCGCTGGACTGCGCGTTCTACTGGCTGGAAGTGGTCGACCTGGTGGACTGCGCCAACCGTCTGGCCGGCGAGCTCTCCTACGGCCAGCAGCGCCGCCTGGAGATCGCCCGCGCCATGTGCACGCGGCCGCAGATCATCTGCCTGGACGAACCGGCAGCGGGCCTCAACCCGCAGGAAACCGAAGCCCTCAGCGCGATGATTCGCCTGCTGCGCGACGAACACGACCTTACGGTGGTGCTGATCGAACACGACATGGGCATGGTGATGAGTATTTCCGACCACATTGTGGTGCTGGACCACGGCAACGTGATCGCCGAAGGCGGCCCGGATGCGATCCGCAACGACCCGAAAGTGATCGCCGCCTACCTGGGCGCGGACGAAGAGGAGCTGGTATGAGCGCACCTATCCTCGAAATGAAGGACCTGGACGTGTTCTACGGCCCGATCCAGGCCCTGAAAAAAGTCTCGCTGCACATCAACGAAGGCGAAACCGTCAGCCTGATCGGCTCCAATGGCGCGGGTAAGTCCACGTTGCTGATGTCGATCTTCGGTCAGCCTCGGGCCGAGTCGGGGCAGATCCTCTACAACGGCGTCGACATTACTCACAAGTCGTCCCACTACATCGCTTCCAACGGCATTGCGCAGTCGCCGGAAGGGCGGCGGGTGTTCCCCGACATGACCGTCGAGGAAAACCTGCTGATGGGCACCATCCCCATTGGCGACAAGTTCGCCAGCGAGGACATGCAACGCATGTTCGAGCTGTTCCCCAGGCTCAAGGAGCGACGCAACCAGCGGGCGATGACCATGTCCGGTGGTGAGCAACAAATGCTCGCCATCGCCCGTGCGCTGATGAGCCGGCCCAAGCTGTTGCTGCTCGATGAGCCAAGCCTGGGGTTGGCGCCGATTGTGGTGAAGCAGATCTTTTCCACCCTGCGCGAGCTGGCGTCCACCGGGATGACCATTTTCCTGGTGGAACAGAACGCCAACCATGCGCTGCGCCTGTCGGACCGGGCGTATGTGATGGTCAATGGTGAGATTCGCCTGACAGGCACCGGCAAGGAGTTGCTGGTGAACGAGGAAGTGCGCAACGCCTACCTGGGCGGTCACTGACCCAAGATCCAGGCGCATCAACCCTGTGGGAACCGGGCCTTATGTGGGAGCCGGGCTTGCCCGCGATAGCATCACCTCGGTTTAGCTGACATACCGAGGTGGCCGCATCGCAGGCAAGCCAGCGCCCACCCAAAGCCGGTTCCCACATTTGTTTTTGCGGTGTCAACAAGCCCTCCACCAAATTGTGGAAAACAAATCCAGCCCACCTCAAAAGCGCGACATATAGCCGCCGCAAATCCCTGTTTTGTCACAGTTTTGACTTGCCCCCATCCACTGTGGAACCGGCTGTGGGTAACGTGGGAGTAGCTGGCTGAAAGCCTTTAACCACGTGGCTTGTAGCGTGTTGGTTGTTTTTCGATCAGGGTATTTTTCGCGACCGTCTCAAGGGTTTGTCAACCTGTTTAAAGACACAGGTATATGAACGAAATAAGTCCTTCCAGCCTGTGGATAAGTCTGTGACTAAACTCTGGAAAGACTTGCGCAGGGGCCGGAATGACTGGCCTGGAGCCATCGTTGTGTTTTTCTGCCTTTGTCAGCGGCTACATAGGCGCTCGCCCAGGTCAAGCAAAAAACTTTATAAAACCGCCTGCAACCCTTGTACACAGCGGCTTTGAGCCGTTTGCACTTGCCCCCAAAGACTGTGGGCGCAGTTGTGGATAACCTGCGCGCATATGGCTGCAAGCTACGGTTTATAAGGCTTTGCGAAGATTGGTTAAAAAGTGATCAGCCAAGCATGCGTGTGTGTGCACAGCGGTTGCCGCAAACGCGGCGTAAGGGCATTCTGCTGGCTGTTTTTTTCCCGATGCCCGCAAGGAGAACCCCATGTCTGACACGCTGTTTATCACTGGCGCTACTTCAGGTTTCGGCGAAGCCTGTGCCCGTCGCTTTGCCGAGGCCGGCTGGAAACTGGTGCTCACCGGTCGTCGTGCCGAGCGCTTGAACGCCTTGGTCGAAGAGCTTTCCAAGCAGACCGAAGTGCATGGCCTGGTGGTGGATGTGCGCGACCGCAAAGGCATGGAGGAGGCCATCGCCAACCTGCCGGCGTCGTTCGCCACGCTGCGCGGCCTGATCAACAACGCCGGCCTGGCCGTGGGCACCGACCCTGCGCCCAAGTGCGACCTCGACGATTGGGAAACCATGGTCGATACCAACATCAAGGGCCTGCTGACCACCACTAACCTGCTGTTGCCGCGCCTGATTGCCCATGGCCGCGGTGCCGGGATCATCAACCTGGGTTCCATCGCCGGTAACTACCCGTACCCGGGCAGCCATGTGTATGGCGGTTCCAAGGCGTTCGTGAAGCAGTTCTCGTTGAACCTGCGCTGCGACTTGCAAGGCACCGGCGTGCGCGTGACCAATATCGAGCCGGGCTTGTGTGAGAGCGAGTTCTCCCTGGTGCGCTTCGGCGGTGACCAGGCGCGTTATGACGCCACCTACGCAGGTGCCGAGCCGATCCAGCCGCAGGACATTGCCGATACGATTTTCTGGGTGATGAACACCCCGGCGCACGTGAACATCAACCGCCTGGAGTTGATGCCGGTGAGCCAGACCTGGGCTGGGTTTGCGATTGAGCGTGGGGCCAAGGGCTAAGCGCCTGCGCGACACACGCTGATCGTTTCCACGCTGCGCGTGGGAATGCCGCCGGGGGCGCTCTGCGCCCCGCTTTCTGCTGGTGACGCAGTGCGTCACGCGATGCATTCCCACGCGGAGCGTGGGAACGATCAGTGGCGGCAAATCGGTCAAAATGCGGCATAAGGTACACTGCCCGCCTGAAAACCCCACCGCACCCAGCGGTTTAAAGGTTTTGACAGGAGGCAATGTGAGTAACCGAGGTGAGCAGGCACTGCTCAAACAATCGACTATCCTGATGTTCGCAGTCGCGATCGCAGGGATTGTCACGGGTGTGATATCCGGCGCCCAATCCATTCTGTTCGACGGCTTTTTCTCGCTGATCGCCACCGCCATCAAGGTGCTGATGCTGATCACGGCCAAGCTGATCGCCAAGAAAAGCAACGAGCGTTTCCAATTCGGCTATTGGCACCTGGAGCCGATGGTGCTGTTGATCGAAGGCAGTTTCCTGCTGCTGATCGCCATCTACGCGTTCCTCAATGGCGTGTTCGGCATTATCAATGGCGGGCGCGAAATCGAGCTGGGGCTGGTGATCATTTATGCGGCGGTGTTTACCGTCGTGGAGTTCGCCTACTTCTTCTATGTGCGCTACCGCAATCGCACACTCAAATCGTCATTGATCCAGTTCGACAACATCAGCTGGCTGGTGGATGCGATGCTGTCGGTGGGCTTGCTGATCAGCTTCCTGGCCGCGCTGTTGCTCAAGTCCCAAGGCTATGGCGAGTGGGCGGTCTACGTGGACCCGTTGATCCTGATCCTGCTGGCCCTGAGCATGCTGGCGCCGGCATTCAAGATCCTGCGCCCGGCGCTGCGCGAAGTGTTGGGGATCGCTCCGGATCACTTGGACGACAAGGTCCGCGAAGTGATGGACGCGGCGCAGGCCAAGCATGGTTTCGACGACTACGTGTCCTATGTGCAGAAGCACGGGCGTGCACGGTTTATCGAGATTCATGTGGTGCTGCCAGCGGATTACCCGGTGGATAACGTCGCCACCCTCGATGGGCTGCGTGAAGAGATATCCACAGGGCTGGGGGCGGCGGATGCGGCGCGGTGGTTGACGATCAGTTTTACCGGTGACCGCAAGTGGATTGCCTAAAGTCTGTTAGAGCGAGGTGAGGCTATAGCAGGCAAGCCAGCTCCCACATTTAAATGTGCGAACACAATCAACTGTGGGAGCTGGCTTGCCTGCGATGGGGCCCTGCAGGTCAGCCCAGATGCTGGACCAAGCCCTGATAGCAAGTCGCCAAATGATAAGGCGTAGTCGAAGGCATATCCCGCCGGCTCACCTTACCCTCGGCATCCAGGCATTCATGCCAACCCTTGGCATGCAAAAAGCGCTGTTGCAGCGCCTGTAACTGACGCTGCAGCACCGCCTCGCTGCCTGGCCGCAAGGTCAGTGCCCGCAGGTACTCCGCCTGAGCCCAGATCCGTTGGGTACCGTCGCGCACCGTGCCATCCAGCGCCAGCATGCCGCTGACCGCACCGCTTAATTTATCCACACCCTTTTGCTCGGCATAGGCAAATGCCCGTGTCAGCGACTCATGCAGTGCAGTGCCGCGCAGCACAGCTGAAGATTCCAGCAAAAAGAACCATTCGAACTGGTGCCCCGGCTCAAACCAGTTATCCACAGCGCCCAAAGGTTTCTCCATCATCACGCCGTGCTCGCGGTCGATGAAGCGTTGCTGCATGGCCGTCGCCAGTGCCAGCAGGGCCGCTTGTACCTGGGCGTCCTCACGCACCGCGAGGGTGGCGAGGAAGCCTTCAGCCAGGTGCATCAACGGGTTTTGCAACGGGCCGGAGTCGAGCGAGGCCCAGTTGCGCTCCAGTACGGCCTCGTACAAGCCGTCACCGGTGGCAAAGCGTTGGGCGACGACTTCCAGGGCAGCGTTGAGTACCGACTCGACCAACGGCTCACGCACCTTGGCCCAGTAATGGGCGCAGGCAAAGATAATGAAGGCGTGGGTGTAGAGGTCTTTGCGCTCGTCCAGCGGCTGGCCGGCGGGGTCGATGCTGTAGAACCAGCCACCGTGTTCGGCATCATGAAAGTGCCGTTGCAGGGAGCGAAACAGCGCAGCCGCACGTTCTTCGGCGAAAGCCGCGCCGGGTTCGCCGATCAGGCTGGCGAACAGGTACAACTGCCGGGCGCAGGCCATGGCGCGATAGCGCTGGGGGGGCAGTGGCTGGTGATCGGCATCCAGTGCCTCAAAGGGCAGCGCCAGGTCGGCATTCCAGCCCGGGCCTTGCCAGAGAGGCACGATCAGGTCATGGAAGTGCGTGAGCACAGGCGTCAGGGAAGAGGGGGAAGCGATGGGCATTGGCTGGCGTCGTCACGGCAGGGGTGTAGGCGCGCATGGTAGCAGGCTGATCGTTCCCACGCTCTGCGTGGGAATGCATTTTATGACGCTCTGCGTCATGCTTTGGGACGCAGAGCGTCCTAGGCTACATTCCCACGCGGAGCGTGGGAACGATCTTTTCCTCAGCCCGCCAGCAACCACACCCCAGTCGCCGCCGAAGCAGCCCCGGCCACTCGCACCAAGGGTGCCGCAGCTGCCGGCAAAAAGCGCACCACTGCATAACCCGCAGCGTGCAACACGGCTGTTGCCCCCACGAACCCAGCCGCATACGCCCAAGGGCTGGTCATATCCGGCAGTTCCAGGCCATGGGCCACGCCGTGAAACAGCGCAAACAACGCCGTGGCGCCCACGGCCACGAACAGCGGCGGCCGGACCGCCAACGCTACCGCCAGGCCCAAGGCCAGCACCGATGCAGCAATCCCGCTTTCCAGCGCCGGCAATTGCAGCCCTTCGAAACCCAACACCCCGCCGATCAGCATGGTGCCGACAAAGGTGCATGGCAGCGCCCAGCGCGCGGCGCCTTTTTGCTGGGCCGCCCAGAGGCCCACCGCAAGCATGGCCAGCAAGTGATCGAGGCCGCCCAGGGGGTGGCTGATACCGGCCACCAGGCCATTGTCGCCATGGCCCGGATGGGCGAAGGCCAAGGCAGGGGCGAGCAGCAGCGCGGCGGCGGCGAAAAGTCTGTTGAGTCTCATGGACAGGTTCCTTATGGGTTGATCAGGCGGCGGTCAGCAGGCCCTGGCGTTCGATGAAGGCGACGATGTCGTCCAGGCCGACCCCGGTCTTCTGGTTGCTGAACACAAAGGGTTTGCCGTTGCGCATGCGCTGGGTGTCGCTGTTCATCAGTTCCAGCGAGGCACCCACCAGCGGGGCCAGGTCAATCTTGTTGATCACCAGCAGGTCGGATTTGCAAATACCGGGCCCGCCCTTGCGCGGCAGTTTGTCGCCCGCTGAGACATCAATCACATAGATGGTCAGGTCCGACAGTTCCGGGCTGAAGGTGGCCGACAGGTTGTCGCCGCCGGACTCCACCAGAATCAGGTCCAGGCCGGGAAAACGGCGGTTGAGTTGGTCCACGGCCTCCAGGTTGATCGAGGCATCTTCGCGAATCGCCGTGTGTGGGCAGCCACCGGTTTCCACGCCGATGATGCGCTCCGGCGCCAGGGCCTGGTTACGCACCAGGAAGTCGGCGTCTTCACGGGTGTAGATGTCGTTGGTGACCACCGCCAGGTTGTAGCGATCGCGCAGCGCCAGGCACAGGGCCAGGGTCAGGGCGGTCTTGCCCGAGCCTACCGGGCCTCCGATACCGACGCGCAGGGGTTGTGTGTTCATGTGCTTCTCCAGAATCAGGAACGGAACAGGCGGCTGTACTGGCGCTCGTGGGCCATGCACGCCAGGGACAGGCCAAAAGCGGCGCTGCCCAAATGGTTAGGGTTAATGCGTTCGGCATCCTGCTGTGCTTGTTGCAGCAGCGGCAGCAGTTCGCTGGTCAACCGCTGGGCCGCTTGCTGGCCCAATGGCAGGGTTTTCATCAGTACCGCCAGTTGGTTTTCCAGCCAGCTCCATAGCCAGGCGGCAAGAGCATCGCCGGGGTTAATGTGCCAGGCGCGCGCGCCCAAGGCCCAGCCCAGGGCCAGATGCGGTTCGTCGCGTTGTGCAAGAAAATCACGGGCGCTGTCGTCCAGTTCCGGCAAGCCGTTGAGCAGTTGTTGCAGGGAATAGCCCATCTGACGACTCTCCTGATACAGCTCCCGGGTCTCACGGCTGGCGCGATGCTCGTCGCACCACTGCGCCAATTGGGCCCAGTCCTGTTCGCCGGCTGCGCGGCAGTGGGCGAGCAGCAGCGGGGCTTCGAAACGCGCCAGGTTGAGCAGCAACTGGTCACTGATCCAGCGCCGGGCGCTCGCGGCATCCTGCACGCGGCCGTTGTCCACCGCCATTTCCAGGCCTTGGGAATAGCTGTAGCCGCCAATCGGCAGTTGCGGACTGGCCAGGCGCAGCAGCGCCCAGGCTGGGTTCATAGACGCACGCCGAACTGATGCAGCTTGGGCGCGTAGTTGAAGTCTTCATCACCATGCCGTGAATGATGATGGCCGCCGCCATAGGCGCCGTGCTCGGGTTGAAACGGCGCCTCGAGGGTCTGCGCATCGGCACCCAGTTGCTCGAGCATGGCCTTGAGCACGTAGTCATCGAGCAGGCGCAGCCAGCCGTCACCGACTTGCAGGGCCACATGGCGGTTGCCCAGATGATACGCGGCACGGGTGAGCTCGAAGGCGTTGCGGCAGGTGACGTGCAGCAGTTGTTCAGGGCGGGCGCATACCCGTACGACGCGTCCGTCTTCTGCCTGCAGGAATTCACCATCGTGCAAGGGCGGCTGGCCCCGCTCCAAAAACAGGCCGACGTCTTCACCGTCGGCACTGAAACAGCGCAGGCGGCTTTTGCTGCGGGCTTCGAAGTTGAGCAGCAACTCGGCGGCCCAGAGGGCTTGGGGGGCGATTCGGCGGTGTATCACCAGCATCAGAGAGCTTCCAACTGTGAGCGATGAAAGACCTAGAGCAAGGGGCTTGCCAATCACGGAATCGAGTAGGAATTCCCTGTAGTCAGGCAGGCATGCTGCTCAATAGGGCGTCGGATGATTTCCGCGCGTGTATCAATTTGGTGCGTGCCGAGGTTTATAGCACCGGGGAAGGGCATTCTGCGTTGATGGCGCCGCTCAGTTTGATGAAGTTTCTTTCATCTTTTTCTTTGTAGGTGTTTTTTAGGATTTTTCCTACGGGTCATCAGGATTTGGAGCTCATGAGATTACCTGCGGGTTCTTTAGGCTATGCGGCCTGTTTAATTCCACCGCGACGTTCATCATGCTTCGATCAATTTTTTGTGTATGCCTTGTCAGCCTGACCTGCTTTATTTCATCGGCAAAGGCCAATTTCCAACCCCGCGCCACCTTCAGCTCTTCGCTGCAAAGCATCAAGCCGGCCTCTATCGACGATGTCATTGACCGCGCCCATGAGTTGCTGGGTACGCCCTATAAGTGGGGCGGCACATCGGCAGAGCAGGGCTTCGATTGCAGTAGCTTCCTGGTGTACTTGTTCAAGACCCAAGCCAATATCCAGCTACCCCGCACCACTGCCGCCATGCACCGTTCATCGGCGACAACCATCAAACGCAGTGCTTTAAAGCCAGGGGATGCAGTGTTTTTCAAAGGCAACGGGCGGGGCCAGGTCAGCCATGTCGGCCTTTATATCGGCCAGGGCAAATTCATCCATTCGCCGCGTACCGGCAAAACCATCCGTATCGATTCATTGAGCAATAGCTACTGGAACAAGCACTACACCACCGCCAAACGGTTCCACACGGCGGGTTGATTGACTTACTCGGTGCTGCCCAGCCCTTGCCAATGTTTGAGGCCAATAAAGATAAAGCGCAGCTGCTGGGTGATTTTCGCCTGGGGCGTAAGGTGGGCCGGCAAGGCGTGGGCCGGTGGGTCGATGATATCGGGCAGGGTGGCGAACACACTCTTGACGATCAGGTCGGCCATCACATGCAAACCTTCGGCATCCAAGTGCTGAAGTTTGGGCATCAGTGTCAGGTCGGCGGCCAGGTCGCGAGTGATGTCTTCGCGCAGGGCGGCGATGGCTTGGCGCACGGCCAGGCAGCCGCCGTACTGTTCGCGAGCCAGGAACAGGAACTGAGAGCGGTTAGCCGAAACCACATCGAGAAAGATGCGCACCGAGGCATCAATGATGCCGCCCATCACGAATTCATTGTGGCGCACCAGGCGGATCGTGGCGCGAAAGGTCTGGCCGACCTCGCTTACCAGTACCAGCCCAAGTTGGTCCATGTCGGCGAAATGGCGATAGAAACCGGTGGGCACGATACCCGCAGTCTTGGCGACTTCGCGCAAACTCAGGCTGCCAAACCCGCGGCCACACTCCATCAGATGGCGGGCTGCGTCCATCAGGGCGAGGCGGGTCTGTTGCTTCTGTTCGGCGCGGGGCAGCATGAGCGGATGAGCTTTGTCGGCAAGTACAGCGACGCACTCTAGCAAAAGCGCTTTGCCGGCGTCGAACTTGGCAGGGGCGGGGCGTGACGCGTTCTATATAAAAGCAAAAGCCCGATCGGCAGATCGGGCTTTTTTCTGGGCCACCACAGGCTTAGCTCTGTGCTTGATGCAGTTCTTGCAGACGGTCGGCACCGCCTTCAGCAACGCCTTCGGTGTAGGCGCGTTTGTTGGCTTGTTCAGCACCGCCTTCGACCAGACCTTTCTCTTGCAAGCGGTTGTAGCCATTTTCAGCTACGGCGCCTTTGGCGTAATCACGGTTTTCGTCTTCTTGCGAACCGCTGCGAGCCACGGTTTGGCTGGTTTGCACGGCTTGAGCTTTGTTCTGCGGGGTGGCCTGTTCGGCAGCTGGCAGGGCAAAAGCGCTGGAAGCCAGGACAGATAACAGAACGGTAGCGAGTAATTGGCGTTTCATGATGGTTGCTCCTAGGGAGGGCGATAAAGTGGGTACAGGGCTAATGTTACCCTTGATAAGTCGATATAAAAGTTCATAAACACAATGGTAATAATCAACAGAATTGATTGTTCTCGCCGGAGGCTCTAGATCGAGCCTCTCAAGCCCGCGGCTTTGCACCGATGTGGGTATTTTCGACACGAACCTGGGTAACAATGGTGCGTCGTCGATGGGGAAAATTGTCTGGTTGATCAGGAAAATCGCTTTTTTCGGTTAAATCCGCGGTTGCGTTAAACCCCCAGGCACTTTGCCAGTCGTAGTCCTATAAGCTGTTTAAAAGGCTGTTGCCCAGCCAGTCGTATTCAGGAGTCCTGTGCAATGACGCGCACTCGTAAAATTCTCGCTTGGAGCTGCGCCAGCTTCGTTCTGTTGATTGCCATCGTGGTACTGGTGTTGGTGTTCTTCGACTGGAACCGCATCAAGCCGCCCCTCAATGCCAAGGTCTCCGAAGAACTGCATCGTCCGTTCGCCATCAACGGCAACCTCGCCGTGGTGTGGCAGCGTGAGCCCGATGAAGGCGGCTGGCGCGGCTGGGTGCCGTGGCCCCATGTGATTGCCGAAGACCTGACTCTGGGGAACCCCGATTGGTCGAAACAACCGCAGATGGTCACGCTCAAGAAGGTTGAGCTGCGCATTTCGCCCCTGGCCTTGCTGGTGCAGCGTGTGGTGATCCCGCGCATCGACCTCACCGAACCCAGTGCCCAGTTGCAGCGCCTGGCTGATGGCCGCGCCAACTGGACGTTCAAGTTCGACCCCAAGGACCCCAACGCCGAACCGTCCAATTGGGTGGTGGATATTGGCGCCATCGGCTTTGACAAAGGCCATGTGACCCTTGACGATCAAAGCCTCAAGACCCAGTTGGATGTGATCATCGACCCGCTGGGCAAGCCGATTCCCTTCGGTGAAATCGTCGGCGATGCCGATGCCAAAAAAGCCCTGGAAAAAGGCTCGGCGCCCCAGGACTACGCGTTCGGCCTCAAGGTCAAAGGCCAGTACCACGGCCAGAAACTCGCGGGCACGGGCAAGATCGGTGGCTTGCTGGCCTTGCAGGACGCGGCCAAGCCGTTCCCGCTGCAAGCCCAAGTCAAGATCGCGGACACCAGCATCGCCCTGGCCGGCACCCTGACCGACCCGCTGAACCTCGGTGCCCTGGACCTGCGCCTGAAACTGTCGGGCAGCAGCCTGGGCAACCTGTATCCGCTGACCGGCGTGACCCTGCCGGATTCGCCGGCCTATTCCACCGACGGCCACCTGATCGCCAAACTGCATGAGGCCAGCGGCGCCTCCTTTCGCTACGAGAATTTCAACGGCAAGATTGGCAACAGCGACATCCACGGCGACCTGGCCTATGTTGCCAGCCAGCCACGGCCCAAGCTCAGCGGCGCGCTGGTGTCCAACCAACTGCTGATGGATGACCTGGCGCCGCTGATTGGCGCAGATTCCAATGCCGAGCAAAAAGCCCGTGGCGGTGAAAGCAAGCAACCGGCGACCAAAGTGCTGCCGGTTGAAGAGTTCCGCACCGAACGCTGGCGCGAGATGGATGCCGATGTGGAGTTCACCGGCAAGCGTATCGTGCACAGTGCCGACTTGCCCTTTACCGACCTCTACACCCACCTGGTGCTCAACGACGGCCAACTGAGCCTTGAACCCCTGCGCTTTGGCGTGGCCGGTGGGAAGCTCGATGCGCAGATTCGCTTGAACGGCCGCACTACGCCGATGGAGGGCCGCGCCAAGCTGACGGCGCGCAACTTCAAGCTCAAGCAGCTGTTCCCGACTTTCGAACCGATGAAAACCAGCTTCGGTGAACTCAACGGCGATGCCGATATTTCCGGGCGCGGCAACTCGGTGGCGGCACTGTTGGGCACGTCCAACGGTGACCTGAAGATGCTCATCAACGATGGCGCCATCAGCCGAAGCCTGATGGAAATCGCCGGGCTCAACGTGGGCAACTACGTGGTCGGCCGCCTGTTCGGCGACGAGGAAGTGAAGATCAACTGCGCAGCGGCGGACTTCGGCATCAAGACTGGCCTGGCGACCACGCGGCTGTTTGTGTTCGATACCGAGAACGCGATCATCTACATCGACGGCACCGCGAATATGGCCACCGAGCAGTTGGACCTGACCATCACGCCGGAATCCAAGGGCTTTCGCCTGTTCTCCCTGCGTTCACCGCTCTACGTCAATGGACCATTCATCAAGCCCAATGCTGGCGTGAAAGCCATTCCATTGGCGCTACGCGGTGCGGGCATGGTCGCCCTCGGCGTGATCGCCGGGCCTGCTGCTGGCTTGCTCGCCTTGGTTGCCCCAAGCGGTGGCGAGCCCAATGAGTGCGCACCGTTGCTGCAACAGATGAAGGAAGGCAAGGCGCCCAAGACCGTGAAGTAACTGTGGGAGCGGGCTTGACCGCGATAGCGGAGTATCAGTCAATGATTTATCAACTGATCCAACGCTATCGCGAGCAAGCCCGCTCCCACAGGGAGATGTGGCGGTGTTAGTTATTACAGATCCTGCAGAATATCCGCCATATCGTCGGCGTGTTCTTCTTCCTGAGCCAGGATGTCTTCGAAGATGCGACGGGTAGTCGGGTCTTTGTCACCGATGTACTGGATGATCTCGCGGTAGCTGTCTACCGCGATCCGCTCGGCCACCAGGTCTTCGTAGACCATTTCCTTCAAGGTGTTGCCCGCCACGTATTGCGCATGGGAGTTTTTCGACAGCAGGTCGGGGTTGAACTCCGGCTCGCCGCCCAGTTGCACGATACGCTCGGCCAGTTTGTCAGCGTGCTCGGCTTCCTGGGTCGCATGTTCCAGGAACTCATCGGCAGCCACGCTGGCCTTGAGGCCGTTGGCCATGAAGTAGTGACGCTTGTAGCGCAACACGCAGACCAGTTCGGTGGCCAGCGACTCGTTGAGCAGGCGGATGATTTCTTCGCGGTCGGCGTCATAGCCTTCGGTCACGGCGCCGTTTTCGACGTTCTGGCGGGCGCGGCTGCGCAGGGTTGCAACGTCAGTCAATCGTGCTTCAGTCATTTCAATCTCCTGGGGCTAATCCGGTTGTACGCCACGCTCTGCCGGCGTGATCGCTATTGGTTGTGAGTCCCGGACCAGGCGAAAAGTTTTATCGGATTTAACAGGATGTGTCCTGAGGGCGTCTGACCGGTGTGGTCCAACGCTCTGACAGAATTACTCCACCCAGGGTCAGCAAGCCCCCCACCAGGTGATACAGCGCCAACTCCTCCTTCAGCACCACGGCTGCAATCAGCGCGGTAATCAACGGCAGCAGGTTGAAAAACAGTGTGGTACGGCTTGGCCCCAGGGTCTTGACCGAGTGCATCCACGCCAGCGGTGCCAGCATCGAAGCCAGCAGGCAGGCGTATAGCACCAGCGGAATATTCGCCCAGCCCAAACCGGCCTTGGCCGAGAACAGATACAGCGGCAGCAGCACCACCACCGCGACCAGCACCTGCAAATACAGCAGCACCAACGGCGGCAGGCGCAGTTGCCATTTTTTCAGCAGGGTGCTGTAGACCGCATAAGCCAGGGTCGCCACCAGCATCATGCCGTCGCCCAGGTTGACCCCATGTTGCAGCAACGCGCCCAGGCTGCCGGCCGACACGACCACTACCACGCCTGCGAACGACAGCACCGCGCCGGTCAGCGCGCCAAAGGTCAGGCGTTGGCCGAGGCTGATAATCGCGGCGGTCAACGCCATCAGTGGCATCAGCGAGAGGATGATGCCCATGTTGGTGGCACTGGTCAGCGTTGCGGCGTAGTAGGCCAGGCTTTGATACACCGCCATGCCGAGTACGCCGAGGATAAAGATCTTGCCCAGGTTGGGGCGGATCTGCGGCCAGTGGGCGATCACCGGCTTGAGCATGAACGGCGTGAACAGCAACGCAGCGAACAGCCAGCGGTAAAAGCCGATTTCAGCCGGGAAGATCGAGCCCACGGCCAATTTGTTGACCACGGTGTTGCCGGCCCAGATAAAGATAGCCAGCAGCGGATACGCGTATTGCATTGAAAAGAAACCCAGTGTGTTGACGAGGCAGGATTATCCTCTGTCTGGATCGAAGCCTATACTGCGATCCAGACAACTGAGCGTTGAATCCAGACAATATGTCCCGACACACCGTGCGCCTGCCCGATTTTGCCCGCCTGCCAAGCCCGGTGTACTTTCGGTATTCCGATTTTGCCCCGGACACCGAATGCACCCCGCACCAGCACACCTGGGGCTCGCTGGATTACTCGGCCAGCGGTGTGATGCGCATGGAAGTGGCGGGCAATCGCTTCATGTCGCCACCGCAATACGCGGTGTGGGTGCCGCCGCATACTGAGCACAGCTCTTACAATGCCGAGGCGATTGTCTACCACTCCGTAGGGCTGGCGCCGCAGCTGTGCGAGCAGTTGCCACAGCAGCCTTGCACGCTGGCGATCAGCGACATTCTCAAGGCGATCCTCAAGGATTTCGCCCTGCGCGATGTCAATGCACCGCGCACCGACGCCGACATCCGCCTGGCCCAGGTGCTGGTGGACCAGCTCAGGCAGGCGCCGGTCCACGACTGCTTCCTGCCCTACGCCCGCCACCCGGGATTGCTTGGGGTCTTGGAGGGCATGCAGGCAGAGCCGGGAGACAACCGCCCTCTGGCGCAATGGGCCGAGCAGGTGCATGTGAGCGAGCGCACCCTGGCGCGCCAGTTTGTGCGCGAGCTGGGCATGAGCTTTGGCGAATGGCGCCAGCGCCTGCGCTACCTGGCGGCCATCGAGGCACTGGACAGCGACCGCAGTGTGCAACACGTGGCGTTTGATCTGGGCTACAGCACCGCCTCGGCGTTTATCGCCATGTTCCAACGTCACGCCGGCTGCACGCCGGAGCAATACCGGCGGGCGAATATTCGTGGCCGGTGAAGTTGTAACAGGTTTTGACTACACTGCGCTGTAGGCCGTGCCCGTCGGCACGGTAACAGGGAGAAAACTCCATGAAGATGCTGCGTATTCCGTTGTTGATGATGGGCCTGCTGATGTGTGCCCAGGGTTTTGCCGCCACTGCCCAGCAGAACAAAATGACCACCTGCAATGCCGAGGCCACCACCAAGACGCTCAAGGGCGATGACCGTAAGGCCTTCATGAAGACCTGCCTGTCGGCACCTGCCGCCAACGACGCCAAGACCCTGACCCCGCAGCAGCAGAAGATGAAAGACTGCAATGCGTCGGCGAAAACCAAGGCGTTGACCGGTGATGCGCGCAAGACATTCATGAGCACCTGCCTCAAGGGCTGATCGCGAGTTCACGCATGCTGCAGAACCCCTGTGGGAGCTGGCTTGCCTGCGATTGCGTCGCCTCGGTATGACGGATACACCGAGGTGCCCGCATCGCAGGCAAGCCAGCTCCCACACTTGATCGTATTCACAACACCCGCTCTCGCTTGATTCCCTCAAGGCTGGCAGACTGCCCATCCTTCAACGCCGTTTGTTTTGAGGCTGTATGCCAACGTTTTCTCAGCGTCATGTGTTGTTGCTGTCCAGCTACATCATCATTTTCGGCGGGTTGCTGCTGGTACTGCCGCTGAAATTGCTGCCCAGCCTGCTGGCCGGCCTGTTGGTCTATGAACTGGTCAACATGCTCACCCCTCAACTGCAACGCCTGATCGAAGGCCGGCGCGCGCGTTGGCTGGCGGTGGCCTTGCTGGGCACCTTGATCGTCAGCGTGTTGGCCTTGATCTTCGCTGGCGCCATCAGCTTCCTGCTCCACGAAGCGGAAAACCCGGGGGCTTCCCTGGACAAATTCATGGGCGTGGTCGACCGCGCGCGCGGTCAATTACCGCCGTCCATCGACGCCTATTTGCCCGCCAGCGCCGCGGAGTTTCGCGTGGCCATTGGCGATTGGCTAAGCAAGCACTTGAGCGAACTGCAACTGGTCGGCAAAGACGCCGCCCACATGTTCGTCACCTTGCTGATCGGCATGGTGCTGGGTGCGATCATCGCCTTGCAGCGCGTGCCCGACCTGACCAAGCGCAAACCCTTGGCCGCCGCGCTGTTCGACCGCCTGCACCTGCTGGTCCAGGCGTTTCGCAATATCGTGTTCGCCCAGATCAAGATCGCCGCGCTCAACACCGCCTTCACCGCGGTGTTCCTGGCAGTGGTGCTGCCGTTATGCGGCATTCACCTGCCGTTGACCAAGACCCTGATCGTGCTGACCTTCCTGCTCGGTCTGCTGCCAGTGATTGGCAACCTGATCTCCAACACCCTGATCACCATCGTGGCGCTGTCGCTGTCGATCTGGGTGGCGGTGGCGGCACTGGGGTATTTGATCGTGATCCACAAGGTCGAGTACTTCCTCAACGCGCGAATCGTCGGCGGGCAGATCAGTGCCAAGTCATGGGAGTTGTTGTTGGCGATGCTGGTGTTTGAGGCAGCGTTCGGCCTGCCGGGGGTGGTGGCGGGGCCGATTTACTATGCCTATCTGAAAAGCGAGCTGAAGCTGGGTGGGATGGTTTAAGCCTTGTGTCGCCTGGGCTGACGCCATCGCGGGCAAGCCCGCTCCCACGTTGAAATGCGATCACCTGGGGGAGCTGGCTTGCCTGCGATGACGGCCTGCAGCCGAAGCCTATCTACCTGACACAACCCGATCAAATTGTGGGAGCTGGCTTGCCTGCGATGACGGCCTCACAGCCGGCCCCTATCTATCTGACGCCCCGCGATCAAACTGTGGGAGCGGGCTTGCTCGCGAAGGCGGCCTGACTGCCGACCGGGATGTTGGATTTGACCGCGTACATATCCGTTATTTAGGTAACGGCCGCTTAGGGTTACGCCCTGACGGCGTCTCACTTTTGAGAAGCGCAAAAGTAAGCAAAACGCTCTTGCCCCACCACTCGGCACCTCGCTTGGGCTCGGTGTGCCCGTAATTCGCCAGTGATTTGGGGGGCCGCCGCCACGCGCCATCCATGGCGCGGGGCGGCTAAACCGGCATCCCTGCCGGTTTACCCCCCAAATCCCTGTCGAATTCCGGCCAGCGTGGTTTAACGGGGCGCCTAAGATCAAAAGCCAGATCAAGATCACAAGCAGAGCAAGATCAAGAGCGACTCGCTTCGCATCGTGGTTACCGTCAAGTGGGCGCGCCACGGTGTCAGCTACAACTCAGCAACCGTAACGCTTGCTCGCCTCAATCGCCAAACCACTGCCAATGCTGCCGAAGATATTGCCTTCCACATGCCGCGCATTCGGCAGCATTGCAGAGATGCTGTGGCGCAGCGCCGGGATGCCGCTGGAACCGCCGGTAAAGAACACCGTGTCCACCTGCGCCACGCTCACCGAGGCGTCGTTGAGCAACTGTGTGACGCTGCCGCGTACACGTTCCAGCAAGCTGTCGATGGACGACTCGAACAGTGCGCGGCTCAGGTCTACGCTCAGGCCCGCTTCGATGCGGTCCAGCGGCACGTGGCGGCTGTCTTGATGGGTGAGCTGGATCTTGGTTTCTTCCACTTCCATGGCAAGCCAGTGCCCGGCGCGCTGTTCGATCAGTTTGAACAGGCGGTCGATGCCGCCGGTGTCTTCGATGTCGTAGCGCATGCTGCCCAGGGCCAGCTGGGATTTTTGCGAGTACACCGAGTTGATGGTGTGCCAGGTGGCCAGGTTCATGTGGTGGCTGGTGGGCATGTAGGCGCCGCTCTTCATGCGGCTGCCGTAGCCGAACAGCGGCATCATGCCTTGCAGGCTGAGCTGTTTGTCGAAGTCGGTACCGCCGATGTGCACGCCGCCGGTGGCGAGGATGTCGCTCTGGCGATTGTCGTTGTGACGACGATCCGGCGACAGACGCACCAGGGAGAAGTCGGAGGTACCACCGCCGATATCGACGATCAACACCAGCTCTTCTTTCTCGATGGTCGACTCATAGTCGAACGCCGCTGCAATCGGTTCGTACTGGAACGAGATGTCCTTGAAGCCGATTTTGCGCGCCACATCCACCAGGGTGTTTTCCGCTTCCTGGTCGGCCATCGGGTCGTCATCGACGAAGAATACCGGGCGGCCCAGTACCACTTCTTCGAATTCACGACCGGCGTTGGCTTCGGCGCGGCTCTTGAGTTGGCCGATAAACAGTGCCAGCAGGTCGGTGAAGGGCATGGCAGTGCCGAGCACGCTGGTGTCGTGCTTGATCAGCTTGGAACCCAGCAGGCTCTTGAGCGAGCGCATCAGGCGGCCTTCGTAGTTCTCCAGGTATTCGTGCAGCGCCAGGCGACCATATACCGGCCGGCGCTCCTCGAAGTTGAAGAACACCACTGACGGCAGGGTGATCTTGTCGTCCTCCAGCGCGATCAGCGTCTCCTCGCCGGGGCGGATCCAGCCGACGGTGGAGTTGGACGTGCCGAAGTCGATGCCGCAGGCACGGGCTGGAGATTCGTTTTTCATGTCTTACAGGTTCCGGGCAAAAAACGGCCGCGCAGTGTATGTCACTCGCGAGCGGATGCGTAGACCGGCGATCCGTAAATTCGCGCTATATAGCTACGTCTTGAACCGGCAGGGGCTTGGTTAGGCTCGGGTTTTACTGCCCTCACGGACGAATCGCTATGCCTGATGCAACCTTCAACGCCGACCTGCGCGGCGTGCATTACGACTTTCTCAAACAACGCGTGCCGAACTGGTTCATGGAAGGCACGCCGCAACGCCAGCAAGAGCTAGGCACGCACGAGATGGATATTCCTGCCTGGTACCTGGCCGCCACTCACCAAGACAAAACCACTCTGGCTGCCCGGCACACGCGCTTTCGCGAAACGCTCAATGCGATTGAAGAGCACCTGGGCCAGATCGAAGACGTCCTGGCCTTCGCCGAACAGCCGCTCAAAGAGGCGATCAAGAAAGAGTTCAACCTGGAACTGGATGTGCGCAATGTATTTTTCGTGCGCAAATACGGCTCAAAAGGTGCTCGCGATGACTTCTACGGTGCCTTTGTTTTCGAGCAGCAAAACGACCCGTCACTGAGCTACAGGTATCGCGGCATTTCCCTGTTGGAAGCGGCCCTGGCCAATTTCGAGGCCGATGAAGAGCAGCCGTCGTCGTGCACCGATTGCCAACTGATCACCACCTTCAACCTAGAAAACCCCCACATCATTGCGACCTTCGCGGCCGTCCATGCACAGGCGGTGGCGATCACGCCCCATGCTTTCGCCAGGCTTTGCCGCACATTGGACCTTGGCGCGCTTTATCAGGCGCATATCAAGGCCATTGTAGAGCCCCAGGACGCGGATGAGCGCCAGGCCCTTGAACAGCTGTTGGAAGAGCATCAACGCGAGCAGTTGGCACTGTGCATCGATATTGCCCGGTTGCAAAGCACCGGACCGCTCAGTGCCGACGCCTGCCAGATGCTCCAGAATGTGGTCTCGGGCTCCGCCACGCCGAAACTGGCCGGGAAGCCTGTGACATACACCGCGCTCAACGTGTTCGACAGCGTATTGGTGGGGCCGCTGCTGATCGGCCCTGATCGGCAAAACACCAACCGCCCCGAGCCTCTGGTGGTGTACATCCCCGGCGACCCGCAACAGCCCCTCAAGGAGTATGCGTCCAGTGGCGAATTCATGGCCGACTTGCGTACCCGTCTGCACAGCGCATCGTACCGGCGCTTCTTCAGCCGCTTTGTGCCGGTGCGCGAACAAGGCGGGTTCTTCACCCGGTTCAACCGTCTGTACCAGCCTGCCAGTAACGGCAATGGCGGCGCGGACTACCCGTTGCGCACGCCGTTGGCGCGCTTGCCTATGCAAGAGTTCGCCCTTGCCGGTGAGCTGTGGCAGCGCAGTCGCCAGGCGCATATCAGCAAGATCCTGAGCGATGCACGCGCAGTGGCCGTGCCCACCGAAGACGAGGACCGCAAGGCCCGGCTCGAACGCCTGGAAGGCTTTTTCGAGGCGGCCGTCAGCGTATTCAATCTCGCCGCGTTCGTGGTGCCGGGGCTCGGCCCGATCATGTTGGCCGTGGGCGCATCGCAGATGTGCTACGAAGTATTTGAAGGCATCGAGGCCTACGATCAAGGCGAGCCCCGCCAGATGTGGGCGCATTTTGCATCGGTAGCCCTGAACGTAGCGTTCATTGCCACCGGGTCCAAGGTGCTGCCCACCGTCAAATGGCAAAGCGCAGTGGATCACCTCAAACCGGTGACGCTGCCCACGGGCAAGCAGGTACTGTGGAACCCCGACCTCAGGCCCTATGCCTCTACCACCAAACCGGCGCCAGAGGTCAAGCCCAATACGTTGGGCCTGTACGATCATGCCGGTCAGCAATGGGTGTCGTTCGAGGATACGCATTACCAAGTCAAGCAAGACCCGAGCGGCCAGTACCGTATTCAGCACCCGACTCGCCCCGACGCCTACGCGCCGGAATTGGAACACAACCATAACGGGGTGTGGACCCATGAGCTGGAAGAACCGCTGACCTGGGACGAGCCCACCTTGATCAAGCGCCTCGGGCTGGTCGAGCAGGCGGATCCGTTGCGTATCAGCGGCGTCGAAACTGACGCTCTGCGCCAGGTTGCGGTCGATCATGAACCCTTGCCGCTGTTGCTTGACGACACCATCAAGCGCTTCGAGCTGCATCAGCAACTGACTACCTTTGTCGAGCAAATCAAAAGCAGTGACCCGCTGGTCTACCAGAAGGCCGAACCGGCACTGCAGTTTGACCTGCTTCAACGCCGCGGCCTGCTGCCTGATGGCGTAGCGCTGAAAGTCATCGGCCCAACGGGCGAGGTCGTGTGGGAAAGCGCCGATGCGTCGCCCTTATTGCCCAAGCGCGTGATGGTGTTGACCGAGACCGCCATGGCCCAGGGCCGTTTACTCAGGGAGTTGCTGTACACCTTGCAAGGCGTCGACCCGCAGCTCAAGGAATTCCCCGGCAGCCCCGAAGAGTCGCTGGACGTTCGCGCCGCCAAGCTGCGCCAGTACCTTGGCGATGCCGTTGATAGCCTCAAGGGACCGCTGCTGGAGGAGCGTTACCGTGCGTTGAACCCAACGCCTGACGCCGATGTGCAGCGCGTGCTGGATGCCTACCCGGCCTTGCCGACGCTGGCCGCCGAACGCTTGCTGCAAGGCGCTGCTGTGGATGAGCTGACCGCTTTTCGCAGCAGCGGGCGCCTGCCTGACCGGTTGGCCACGCAGGCTAAATGGTGCGCGCAGGAAACCCGCGTGGCGCGCGCCTACGAAGGGCTGCACCTAGATACTCAGACCCACCTCGACAGTCAGCGCCTGGCCTTGCGTACCCTGGAAACCCTGCCGGGCTGGCACCGTGGCTCGCGGGTGGAGTTGCGTCAGTATTCGGCGGAGGGCACGCTGATGGATGCCATCGGCTCCCCCGACTTCCCGCACAAGCGCAGCCTGATACTGCTGGACAGCGGTGAGTTCCAGGCAACCCTGCCCGGCGATTTCTACAGCGCCATCTGGGAGCAACTCGCGCCCGATGAGCGTCAGCGTCTCGGGTTGGGCAGCGCGGTCGAATTGAAGCAGGCGATTCAACGCAACCCTCTTTCGCGCCAGGCGTTGCGCACGGTGCTGGAGGACCAACCGCTGCGCAAGCCCGAGTACGATCCGATGGTCCGCTTGATGGGCGGCGCTCCGGGCTTTCGGCATATGGCAAGGGTGGCGGCTAATGTGCTGCGCTCTCCAGCAGAGCGGGTACGCCGGTTGTATCCATCATTCACTGAGGAGCAAGTCACAGCGTTTATTCAGTCGCTGGGCGAAGATGTCCCAGGCGGGTTGGCCAGTCGTGAGCTGGAATACCACCACCTGAAAAAATCCTTGAAAGCGTGGGCTCGCTCCAGAGGGCCACATGCCCTGGCGTACTACAGCGCCGAATGGCGTGTGAGTGATGCAATCAAACGCTGCTGGCGTCGCGAGACCGGAAGCCAGTTGAATATCCGTCGTTCAAAAGACGAGATTCGTTGGGTGGATTTGCCGCCGCTGAAGGCCGACTTCAGTCATGTCCAGGAAGTGGCGTTATCGGGGCTCACATGGAAGGGGCACTCCAGCTCGTTGTTCCTCGAAAATTTCACGCATATCAAGAGCCTGAGCATGACTGGCGCCGAGTTGGTCGAGTTGCCGGCGGTGATCGGCGATATGAAGCAGCTCACGTCGTTGAAACTGCCCTCCAATGAACTGAAACTGAGCGAGCGTAGCGCGGCAAGCTTGAGCGCTCTGGATGCCTTGCAAGTGCTGGATCTTTCGGAAAATCCGCTGGGTACATTGCCTGATTTCGGCGGTATGCCGCATTTGAGAGCGCTGAATCTATCTTTCACCCGAATCGAGCGTTGGCCTTCGGGGTTGAGGACGCAGACTGGGCTGGAGCGCGTCGACTTACGTCACAATCGACTGCTGCAGGTACCGCAGGACAATCTTGTTCCGCCGGCAGATCAACTGGAAACGATCGTGCGGATCAATAACGTCACCTTGCTTGATGGCAATCGCTTCCCACACGATTACTGGGAAACATTCGATAAGTATTGGCAGGACGTGAACCAGTCACGCCCCGATCTTGTGTCAGGCGCTCTCGATGGCGCCTTTGACAGCAGAAACCCACGCCTGGAAATGGTGCAGCACATGTACCCCGAGTATTCCCTGCAAAAGGCCCGGGAGCTTGTCTGGAGCTGGGGCGAAGGCGCCGATACCGAGCTGGACCGGCGCTGGCAGGAGTTTTCTGTGCTGCTCAGGCAGTTGAACGCATGGGCATTTTCAGGCGGCGGCGAGCGCCAGCGCTATGTGCGCGTGGGGGAGCGCGCCACCGATGCTGCGTCACTGCGCGATCGCAACCTGGCGCACAACCGCATCATGCGCTGCTGGCGCCGTGAAACCCCGCAACAGCTCACCAACGACGGCGAGCCCTTCGGCCTGGAGCTGGACCTCAGCGGCCTGACGCTGCCAAGCCTGCCCGACCTGGATGCGGACTTCAGCCACGTAGGCTCACTCAAGCTGAGCAACATGAACCTCAGTACTTCGCCTGAGGGGTTCCTCGCTCGCCATCAGGGCGTACGCTGGCTGGACATGTCGCGCAACCAGTTGCGCGAGTTGCCGCCGGCGCTGGGGCAGATGCATGGCCTGACCCGGCTGTCGTTGCAAAATAACCAGATACGCCTGAACCCGGAGTCGGCTGCGATGCTGGCGTCGCGCAGCACCCTCAGAGCCTTGATCCTCAATTCAAACCCCCTTGATATCGCGCCGGATTTCAGCCAGATGACGGATTTGCGTTCGCTGGGGATGGGCAATACCCATATTGAAACCTTTCCCACCGGGCTGGGGGCGCAGCCCAGCCTGGATGCGGTGTACCTGAGGGGCAGTCGGATTTCAACGCTGCCCGATGCGCTGATTGCCCCCTCGGACGAGGCGTTGGCGCAATCCCTGCGGGTAACCAGCGTCACTGACCTGGGCCTGAACCCCTTGTCCGCCGAAACTCAGGCGCGAATCGCCGATTACAACCGTCGGCTTACCGACCCGGAGCGAGCGGCCAACAGGTTGGTGCGCAGCACTCTGGAGGTGACTGTGCCGCAGGCCGTTACTGGCGACTCAGCGCCGTTTCAGCGCTGGGCCAGAGGGTTGTCAACGCAGCAGCTTGCCCAGCGCCAAAGCCAATGGTCCACCCTGCGTGCACTGCCAGGCTCGGACGGTTTTTTCGACATGCTCAGAGACCTGAACGTGGCGCCCGCTGAATATGAGGATGTGCAGCAGCGGGTGTGGGAGGTGATCGACGCGATTGCCAGCCACAGCGCCGAGTCGGAGCAGCTGCGCAAGGAGATGTTCGAATGGGCGGGCCAGGCGACGTGTTGCGACCGTGCCGCGTTGACCTTCGGTAATCTGGAAATCCAGCTGATGACCAGCAATGCCAAGGCCCAGGCGTTGGATTCGACTCAGGGCGCCGCGCTGGTGAAGCTGTCCAGGGGCTTGTTCCGTCTGGAGGAAGTGGAAAAGATCGCCCTTACGGATATCGACCAGCGCCGGACTGCGATCAATAGCCGCGAAGACCTGACGGCGACGCAGAAGGCTGACGCTCTAAGGGCTCTGGAAGAAGTGGAAATCAGGCTGGCCTATCGTTACGGCCTTAAAGAGCGGCTTGACTTGCCTGGCCAGGCGCAGCAGACCAGGTTCATTCGTTTCGGCAACGTCAGCCAGGCGATGCTGGATGCTGCGTACGATAAGGTGATCGGCCTGGATAATTCGGTGCATGAGTTTCAAGCCATGCTCGCCAGGGAATTCTGGCAAGACTACATCGCGAACAAATACCGCTCGCGGTTCGAGGCGCAGAACCAACCCCATCACGAACAAATGAATGCGTTGTTGCGCGATTTCGAGTCCGGTGCAATCTCCAAGGCGGTGTTCGACGGTGAGGCCGAAGCACTGCAGGGGCAGTTTGCAATCGAAGAAGCACAGCTGATTCAAACCCTGTCCCGCGATGAAGTGGCGCAAGCGTTGATGCCCACTGCGAGCCTTGAAGTGTTGGTGGAGCCTGTGGGTCAGGAGCTGCAACTGTCTGAGGCTAAAGCCATCGATTTCAACGGCAAACAGTATTTTGTCGCGAGCATGCCGGATGCGGGCGATGGCGAGCATTACATCTTGCGGGTGCAGGCACCCCAGAACCCGTTGGCGCTGGTCAGCAGTGGGGTGGTAGCCAAGCCCGATATCCATGGGGTCTGGAAG